>JAUNAE010000134.1 GCA_030527765.1 Eubacteriales bacterium | reverse complement strand
CTGAGACTAATTTGTTATCCCCCACTTATAGAAGATGGGGGGCTCCCCGACTGAGGCGAACGGTAACACGCTTTGCGGAATATTACCTGTGAACGGTAACGATAATTCCGGGTAAAGAAAACAGGCAGCCTTGCTCTTACATACCGTTCAACGCAAAGAGAACAGGCAGCCTTGCGGCTGCCTGTTCTCGAGAAGGTATTTCTTCTTATGGGGTGTAGCAAAAACTATATAATGTATTGGGGGGGGGTTTACAGTTATTATAGTAGCATCCCCGAATACAAAAGTGTGCACAAACATGAAAAAGATTTCACATGTTTTTTGTGGATATTTCTAAAATCGATATCACACTTTATGAAATATCGCCTTTTCCCTGAAAAAGAGCCTCAAATTCTTCTCTGTGAATCTTCTCTTTTTCCAGAAGAAGTGCTGCACAGGAATGAAGAACATCCTGATGTTCCATGATCAGATCTCTTGCTTTTTCGTGGCATTCTTCCACAATCCGGCGAATTTCCTGATCAACAGATCTTGCAACATCCTCACTGAATCCTCTGGTGTGGGCGAGATCACGTCCGATAAATACTTCGTCATCATCATCCCCAAGAGCCACAAGACCAATCTTCTCAGACATTCCGTATTTTGTCACCATAGCTCTTGCAATTCCGGTTGCACGCTTGATATCGTTGGAGGCACCTGTGGTAATATCGCCGAAGATAATCTCTTCTGCCACACGTCCTCCGAGAAGGGTGATAATCTCCTGGGTCATCTGTCCCTTTGTGTCAAACATTTCATCACTTTCCGGGAGAGGCATTGTATAACCGGCAGCTCCCATTCCGGTAGGAATGATGGAGATCGTGTACACCGGTTCCATATCCGGAAGAACATGGAAAAGAATCGCATGTCCTGCCTCATGATAAGCGGTGATTTTCTTTTCCTTGTCAGAAATCACTTTGCTCTTCTTCTCTGCACCGATTCCGACTTTGATAAAGGATTTCTTAATATCCTGCTGCAGAATGTAGCCTCTTCCCTCTTTTGCTGCCACAATTGCCGCCTCATTCATCAGATTCTCAAGATCCGCTCCTGTGAAGCCGGCAGTGGTCTGCGCGATCTGATGCAGGTCTACATCCTCTCCGAGAGGTTTCTCCTTGGAATGAACACGAAGAATTTCCTCTCTGCCCTTTACATCCGGACGTCCGACTGCAACTTTTCGGTCAAATCGTCCCGGACGAAGAATGGCCGGATCCAGAATATCCACTCGGTTGGTTGCCGCCATGACAATGATTCCTTCGTTTACACCGAAACCATCCATCTCTACAAGAAGCTGATTCAGTGTCTGCTCTCTCTCATCATGTCCGCCGCCCATACCGGTACCACGCTGTCTTGCAACTGCATCGATCTCATCGATGAAAATAATGCACGGAGCATTTTTCTTTCCATCTTCGAACAGATCCCGCACACGGGATGCACCGACACCTACGAACATTTCCACAAAGTCGGATCCGGAAATAGAGAAGAACGGAACACCGGCTTCTCCGGCAACGGCTTTGGCAAGAAGTGTTTTACCGGTTCCAGGAGGTCCCACGAGAAGAACACCTTTTGGAATTCTCGCTCCAACCTGTGTATACTTCTGCGGTGCTTTCAGGAAATCCACCACTTCCTCTAACTCTTCCTTTTCTTCCTCAAGTCCGGCAACGTTCTGGAAGGTCACTTTTTTGTCAGAAGGCATGGACATCCTTGCTCTGCTCTTTCCGAAATTCATCATCTTTGCATTGCTTCCGCCGCCCATATTCGCTTGACGGTTCATCATCATAAAAAGGAAGATGATGAAGAAAATGGAGATGAAGCTCGGAATTAACGTTGCTACAAGAGTACTGTCTCCCGGCACATCATTCACAACAACAGAAACACCTGCTTCTCGAAGCAGTGTTTCCACTTCATTTACATCCGTTGCGTAGAACTGTTTCTGTCCTTCTCCCTTAATTTCCACAGAAACCGCTCCTGTGGGAACCTCACGATTCGGACTGATCACTGCACTTTGCACTTGTTCATTCTGCAGAGCTTTCTGTAATGCATCCAGAGAATAAGTGCTTCGACTGGTTGCCTGGTTGGAAATATAGAGATATCCCGCCACCAGTGCCACAAGCATCAGCAGATACAGTCCGACTCTGCCTGTCTTTCTTTCCACGAAATTACTCCTTTCAGTGTTTGTCTGAAAAAAGACCTTTCAGACAATCCGTCTGTTCTGTCAAATTCCTAAAGATTAAATCCGCCGGAGATCAGTCCTCTGTGAACTCTACAACTCCAATGTATGGAAGATTTCTGTATTTCTGACCGTAATCCAGACCATAACCCACTACGAACTCATCCGGAATCTCGAAGCATGTATAATTCACATCCACATCCACAACTCTGCGGGACGGCTTGTCAAGCAGTGTACAAAGCTGAACGCTGTTTGGCTTGCGGTCTTTCAGAATCTGCAGCAGGTAACTCAGAGTTCTTCCGGAATCGATGATATCCTCTACTACCAGTACGTCTTTTCCTTCCAGAGGCTGATCCAGATCTTTCACAATCTTTACAACACCACTGGACTTTGTGTCATCTCCGTAGCTGGATACAGACATGAAGTCCAGAGTTACCGGAACGGTAATTCTCTTAGCCAGTTCGCACATAAAGAACACGCCGCCCTTCAGCACGCAGATCATATGAATGGTTTTTCCCTCATATACCTTGTTGATCTGATCAGCGATCTCCTGAATTCTGGCATCCACCTCTTCCTCACTGAGCATGACTCTGATTTTTTCACTCATTGTTACTTCCTCCTTGGTATGTAATTTCAAGTATTTGTCTAGTGGTGTCCGTAATACGATACCCTTCCGAGCCCCGTACACCAACAATCCACAATACTTCCTGTTCTCTTGCAACGAGAGGGATTTCCTCCCGCTTCTCCGACGGAATCTTGCTGTCAATCATCACCCGGTTGACCGTTTTTTTCATTCCTTCAGGATGAATGACGATAAAGTCCCCGGATTCCTTCTTTCTCACCGTCAGCGTGCCCTTTATTTTATCATAATCAAACCATTTCGTATACTTATTTCGGGGAATCTTCTCTCCTTCCCATGGAAAAACCCGGCAATGGAGTTCCCCTTCCGGAAGAATCACCGTTTCCTCCGGCAAAAGTGCCCGGGGATGCAGTTCCTCCCGGAGGACCCTGCCCTTCACAATCCGCACACCTTCATAGGTTCGTTTTCCACACAACTCATAGGGGAGGGATATTTGTTTGCCAACCTGAAGGCCATGCAGATGACGTACCATCTGAATATGCTCCATGGACAGATCCTGTTTTCTCCCCCCAAGTCTCTCAAGCACTTTTTGAATGGCAAAATTCTGCAGAACTTCCGGTCCCTCCCAGAAAGCCTCCGTAAGAAGAATCTCCCCCGGCATCCACCGGCAGTTCTTCAAAAATTCCTCAGACTGACTGTCCAGGTAATCCACTGCCTGGGCAGCCAGCTGTGATGTCCTTGCAATGTTTTCCCGTGCTTTCTCATTCACTTCTTTCTGAAAAGTCGGAAGAATGTGATGCCTGATTCGGTTTCTCGTATAATCGTCGGATGCGTTGGATGCATCAACTACAAAAGAAATCCCTTCTTCCACAGCGTATCTTTCAATTTCTTCTTTGGACAGACAGAGAATGGGGCGAATCACCCTTTCCGATACCGGACGCATAGACGCCAGTCCTCGAAGTCCACTCCCCCTTGCCAGATGGTGCAGCACCGTCTCTGCCAGATCATTCTGATTATGGGCAAGGGCAATTCGAATATTCTCTGACGGAACACCAAGTCTCTCTGTTTCTTCCTGCCAGGCATCTTTTCGCACAATTCTTCCGGCTTCTTCCAGTCCGATGCCCCATTCTGCCGCGAGAGCGGGCACATCTTTTTTGACACTTCGAAAAGAAATCTCCCTGTCTTTGCACATTTTTTCCACAAAGGCCTCGTCTCTGTCCGCATCCTTTCCACGAATCTGATGATTCACATGTACTACCCGAAGTTCGAAATCCAGAGTATTCTGAAGCTTCCAGAGAAGTGACAGCATGACAGAGGAGTCGCTCCCTCCGGACACTCCCGCAAGGACAATACACCCATTTGGAATCATCTGATGTTCTTCTATGTAGTTCTGAACTTTTCTCTCCGTCTGAAGCTTTGCCTGTTCTATTCTTCTCTTCTCCTCGTTCATATCGCCTGATCCCCTGACAAAAAACTATTTCGAGCAAACTCAAAATGCCATGTCATCGATTCCTTCATCGAAAACATGGCATCCTTATTCGGTATCCTTTTCTTCTTTAAACACAGTTTCGTTCTCTTTAACGAGGCCAAGCTTCTCTCTTGCCACCTCTTCCGCATACTGTTCCGTCTTCATGTACTCTTTGAGCTGTTTGATCTCTTCTGTTCTCAGCTTTTCGTTCTCAATATCCACAGTCAGCTGCGCAGCTTTCGCATCATACGCTGTCAATCGCTGTCTCAGATCATTACTCTGGAACAAAAGTCCGGTACAGAGCGCCACGGATCCAACAAGAATGATCACAAGTGTAATCACATTCTGGTTTATTTGGTTTTTTCTTTTCTTCGCTGCCTTTGACTTACCCAAACTCTCTATCCTCTTGCAAAAAACATCAGACGACACAGTCTGTGTTTTTTGACAAAAATCCCATCATTATTATCATCCTCAAATTTTACACGTATAATGTTACGATCCTGACGAAATTTCTTTAATTTTTTTTAACATTTTCATGTGACTGTTCACCGGAATCCGGCAATTCCGAACAGATTTTCCACATAATTAAAGGTATTTAAAAAGAGTTTCCACATCTTCCTTGCGAACAGTTTCTTTGATGTCTGTCACTTCTACCTTCACCGTTCTGCTGCCAAAATGAATCTCCAGGACATCCCCCACTTTCACATCATAAGAGGCCTTTGCCGGTTTTTCATTTACAAGAACTCTTCCTGCATCACAGGCTTCATTTGCCACCGTTCTGCGCTTGATCAGGCGGGAAATCTTCAGATATTTATCCAATCTCATAATTCTAACTCCTAATTAATAAAAGTATCCTTCTCTCGAAGCATTTTTGAATTCACAGGATCAGTGTTCTTGCGAATTCAAAAAAGGCTGCCGCAAAACCGCGATTTTGCGACAGCCTGTCAGTCAATCTCTAAATAACGGATCTGTATCTGCCTAAGATACGGATCATAAACGATTATTCTGTTAATTATGCGTTAACAGCGTCTTTCAGAGCTTTACCTGCTTTGAACTTCGGAGCCTTGGAAGCTTTGATCTCCATAGTCTCACCTGTCTGAGGATTACGTCCCTCTCTTGCAGCTCTTTCGCTTACTTCGAAAGTACCGAATCCAACGAGCTGTACTTTACCGCCCTCTTTTAACTCCTGAGATACAACGTTTACGAAAGACTCAAGAACTTTCACAACGTCTTTCTTGGAAAGGTTGGTCTGCTCAGCCATTGCATCAACTAACTCTGTTTTATTCATGATATTTCCTCCTCTAATCCTGACTTAATTTCATCGAATTGATTATTATTTGTTCGTCACGATGTCATTTCTGAATTCTTCCGATCTCTGACATCTTTTCAAGACGCTATACCCCTAATTTATATACCATTCGACTCCCATTGTCAAGGAATTTCTCACATCATGGAATTTACAAGAGCAAGTACTGCCTCTCCCATTTTTGCAGATTTCTCATCTGCGTCTTCCAGAGATGTGCCCTTCACACCATAATAGAATTTTACTTTCGGCTCAGTACCGGAAGGTCTTACGCAAAGCCATGTGTCATTCTCAAGATCGAAGTAGAGAACGTTGGAATTCGGAAGTCCGGTAGGTTTCACTTCACCGGTAGCCAGATCTGTGATGGTATCCAGTTTGTAGTCACGTGCAGACAGAACTTTCAGTCCGTCGAACTCCTTCGGAGGATTCTTGCGGAGAGTATCCATAATCTCCTGAATCTTCTGAAGACCTTCGATTCCCTTCATAGATACAGACTTGATGTCATCTTTGTAGTATCCAAGTTCTTCATACATATCAATCATTGCATCCCAGAGAGTCTTGCCCTGAGTCTTATAGTAAGCAGCTGCCTCACACAGTGCCATAGTTGCAACGATCGCATCTTTATCTCTTGCGTAGGTTCCGATCAGGCAGCCATAGCTCTCCTCAAATCCGAAGAGATAGCTTCCTTTGCCGCTCTGCTCAAATCCGAGAATCTGCTGTCCGATGAACTTGAATCCGGTAAGAACCTCTGTAAGTTTTACATTGTATTTGCGTGCGATAGCATCTGCAAGGTTTGTTGTAACGATGGTTTTGATCAGAACGCCGTCCTCCGGAAGTTTTCCTTCCACAGCAAGCTTCTGTCCGATCTCATAATTTGCAAGAAGGCATCCGGACATATTACCGGTCAGATCATGATACTCACCGTTCTTGTCTTTGACACGTACACCAAGACGGTCTGCATCCGGGTCTGTTGCAAGAACAAGATCTGCGTCAACTTCTTTGGCAAGTTTCAGACCAAGTTCGAAAGCCTCTGCAGCCTCCGGGTTCGGGTAGCTTACAGTCGGAAAATCTCCATCCGGAAGTTCCTGCTCTTTTACTATATAAACGTTCTCGAATCCAAGCTCAGAAAGAATACGTCTTGCCGGAATATTTCCGGTTCCGTGAAGCGGAGAGTAAACAATCTTTAAGCTCTTTCCTTCTGCTGCGATTGCATCATGATGGATAATCTGTTTCTTCAGCTCTGCAATATAAGCATCGTCAAGATCTTTGCCGATTACCTGGAAAAGTCCCTTTGCCTCTGCTTCTTCTCTGGAAAGAGTCTTAACGGTATTCCAGTCGGAAATGGCTTTTACCTCACCCATGATTCCACTGTCATGAGGCGGAGTAATCTGTGCGCCGTCCTCCCAGTATACTTTGTATCCGTTGTATTCCGGCGGGTTATGGCTTGCGGTCACGTTGATACCTGCTGCACATCCCAGATGACGAACTGCAAATGACAGCTCCGGTGTCGGACGAAGGCTCTCGAAAATATATGCTTTAATTCCGTTTGCTGCAAGGCAAAGTGCTGCTTCCTCAGCAAATTCCGGTGACATATGACGAGAATCATAAGCAATTGCAACACCCTGTGCTTCTTTGCCTACTTTCAGGATATAATTCGCAAGGCCCTGAGTCGCACGTCTTACAACATAAATGTTCATACGGTTGGTTCCGGCGCCAATAATTCCGCGAAGACCTGCTGTACCGAACTCCAGATCCATATAAAAACGCTCTTCTTTTTCTTTTTCGTTGTCAGCGATTTCCTGCAGCTCCTTGCGGGTTGCTTCGTCAAAATACGGATTGGTAAGCCACTGCTCATATGCTTCCTTGTAGTTCATCTAAAGTACCTCCCTATGTATTGAAATGTATGATCGTACCCATTCACGCCCTTTGCCCCAAACATCAGCTCCATCGACTGTGAATCGCTGATAAACCCCCGGGGATTATCCGGCCGTGAAGATACTGAACAGTTAATTTTTATTATATAATACTTCCTCACAAAAAGAAAGAATTTGTTCTATAGGTTTCTGCAAGAGCAAGAAGGATCTCCTTCTCGTTATCTTCCGGTACTTCAAGCACATGATCCAGAAGCATATTCAGGATCATGCCCATGGATTTTCCTGCCGGAAAGCCTGCATCGATCAAATCTTTTCCCTTCACAGCAAGTGTTTTCAGAGAAATACAGTCTCCTCTTTTCTGAATTCGCTGAAAAATCTCTGACACCTGACGAATGCGCTCCAGCTTTTCCTCTCTCCACAAAGTGCTCTGGGCAAGTACATCTGCTTTCTGTACCTTAAGATACATCGGAAACAGTTCTTCTCCGATTTTGTATACAGCTTGTCTCACACTCGTTTCCGTTGGAAGGGGACGATAATCATGCCACTCTACCAGCTTTGTCACCTTCTGATATGTATCATTATCGAACTTCAGACGCTTCAGAATTTTACCGGCTATGGCGACTCCTGCGGGGCCGTGCATTTTGAAATGATCTCTCCCGTTTTCGTCTGTTTTTTTCACAGAAGGTTTGCCAATGTCATGAAGCAGCATGGTCAGACGGAGAATCCGGTCTTTCGGCACTTCCTGCATCGAATGGAGAATGTGCTCACCTACGGTATACTGGTGATGCGGGGTATTCTGTGCCGTTTCCATACAAACGTCAAATTCCGGAAGGATGATGTTCGTAATGCCCCTCTCGTAGGCAATCCTGAGATAATCCGGATGGTCCGATACAACCAGTTTCACAAGTTCTGTCTGAATTCTCTCGGCACTGACTGCCCGAAGATTCTCCTGAAGTACTTCTATGGATCCGGCTGTCTCTTCTTCGATTTCAAATCCCAGCTGAGCGGAAAATCGAACCGCGCGCATCATTCGAAGGGCATCCTCCTGGAAACGTTCCATCGGATTCCCTACACAACGAATAATGCCGTTCTTGAGATCTTCCCTTCCTCCGAACATGTCAATCAGCCCTTTGGCAGGACTGTATGCCATGGCATTGATGGTAAAGTCTCTCCGCTTCAAATCCTCCCGCAAATCCGGAGTAAAGGAAACGGATGTCGGATGCCTGTGGTCCACGTAATCCCCGTCCACACGGAATGTGGTAACCTCAAATCCCTCTTTCTGTATCATGACCGTAACCGTGCCATGCTGAATGCCTGTATCAATTGTTCTGGAAAACAGGCTCTTCACCTGTTCCGGGGTTGCAGATGTCGTCAGATCCCAATCATCAGGAATGCGCCCGAGAATTGAATCCCGGACGCATCCTCCTACGACATATGCTTCGTACCCGGCTTCTTCCAATGTTTTAATGATTCTCTCTGCTTTTTCCGGAATCACAATTTTCATGAAAGTAACCTCTTCTTAACTATTCCGCACCTGACTGGCTGCAAATAGTTCCATCTCTCTTTAATATGCGCGTCCCCAGTATACCATCTTCTTCGCCGGTTTTCCGCAGACAACGCATGTCTCACTCAACTGTTCCTGTTCAAAAGGCATACATCTGGAAGTTGCCTGAACATCTTCTTTGATCTTGTCTTCGCACTCCTGGCAGCCGCACCACATTGCTTTTACGAAACCAGGTTTGTTCTGAATCGTATCTTTGAAACTCTCGTAGTCAAGAGCAACGTAAGTATGTGCATCTCTGTGTGCACGTGCTCGCTCCAGCATCTCTTTCTGCATAAGATCCAGAACTTCCTGTACTTTGCCCGGAAGCTCTTCGAAGGATACCACATATTTTTCTCTGGTATCTCTGCGGCAGATGACAGCCTGACCATTCTCGATATCC
>JAUNAE010000133.1 GCA_030527765.1 Eubacteriales bacterium | reverse complement strand
GATGCTCAATGTATTCCAGAAGTTCCGCAATGGTTCTGTGGCCGCTTCCCGTCTGATTTGCGGACAGGAACCGGAAAATATACGAAAGCACCTGATCGGTGTATGCAAGAATTTCCTCCGGTGTCTGCTGCTTCTCCATTTCCTTGTAGGAAACCAGCTCTTCTCTGTCAATTTTGGGCCGTTCTTCTCTTAGAATATCCCCGATGACACAAAGATACTTGTACATTTCCCGGCGAAAATCTCCGGTTTCTCTGTAAAGAGCCCTGGTTTTCTCCTTCACTTCATTGCTGTTTGTGCGGAAAGCCTCAAGATCCATTCTCGTGAGATCCCGGATACTGGCATCCATCTTCTCCTCCAGTTCCCGATAGCGGGCTCTCTCGATGTCTCCGGACTTCTCTTCCCGAATTCCGGATTTCTCCGCCCATTCCAGTTCCACCCGGTCCAGAACGGATTTCAGTTTCTCCATACTGATGGGCTTGTCAATATACCCCCGGACACCTAAGGCCAGTGCCCGTCTGGCATACTCAAACTCCGTATATCCGCTGATAACCACAAAAGTCGTGTCCGGACAGAATTCTCTGGCTGCCTCAATGAGGGAAAGTCCGTCCAGCCCCGGAATACGAATATCCGTAATAACCAGATCCGGCTTTTGTTCCTGCACAAGAGCCAGCCCGTCTATTCCATTGTATGCAGCTCCTGTTACCTCATAGTTCAGATGCTGTCTGGCAATCATGGCTTTGATGCCTTCAACCACCATAAATTCATCGTCAATCACAACCAAACGATACATGTATGATATCCCACCTATTCTGCAGGAACCGTGAGTGTCACACGAGTTCCTTCATTCCTTTTGCTTTCTACCTGAATTCCGTAAGCACTTCCGTAGTGAAGACGGATTCTCTCCTTCACGTTCCGAATACCGTATCCACTCTCCCAGACCGCCGGATCTTCCATTCCAACACCGTCATCTTCGATACAAATCCGGATATCTTTGCCATTCTCTGCCTTCTCCACAACAATGCGGATCATACCCTTGCCGATCTTCGGTTCCAGACCATGATACATGGCATTCTCCACAATGGGCTGAATGAGAAACTTGAGAATCTCTTTTTCCATAAGATCCGGATCCACTTCTTCCACAAGGGAAAAGCGATCGTGAAACCGCATGTTCATAATCTTCAGATAACCTCGAATCCACTGGAGCGTATTTCCGATGGTCATATATGGTTTGCCGCTGTTCAGCGTCAGTTTGAAATGCTCCGACAGAGCCATGGTCATATCTGCAATCTGATCATCTCCGTGAATGATCGCCACAAAGTACAAAGAATCCAGGGTGTTGTACAGGAAATGGGGATTGATCTGCGCCTGCAGAAGCATCAGTTCCGATTCCCTCTCATTCAACTGGGCTGCCATAAGATTTTCCGTCAGTCTCTGATTCGTAAGAAACATTCCAAGGAAGGAAAAAATGATAATAAGAACAATGCCGCCTCCAAGCCATACATTGATTCTGAGCCTTCGGCTCTCGGATCCAAGCTCATAGCGTTTCACACCGTTTACCAGTTCCCATCCTGTTGTTTTGTTGCTCACATTGGAAGTCACATAGACCTCATCATAGCTTCCGTCCTCCAGAGATTCTTCAAACTCCGCCTTCTGCTCTTCGCTTCCCTGACTGATAATGAGCTGCTCCCCCTTCGGCTCCATCACATAGCTGATGGAGGACTCGTAGGAACCGGAATTGTTCACAAAGGAGCGGCTGATCATAGATTTGCTCAAAGCAACGACCAGATATCCCATGGGCCTTCCATTGGAAGGATTGATCAGATACTTGGTCATATAAAACACGTTCCGCATAGGCGTGCCAAAAATGTCTTCTCCCCAGAAGAGTTCTCTTCCCTTGGCATCCCTGGAAGCCTGCACCCAGGGTTCCTTCAGAAGACTGTGCTCCTGATAATACCGGTCAAACTCGTAAGTACCCTGATTCACATTGTTCAGAAGATAATGATTTCCCTGAAGGTCCATGAACAGAATACAGTTCACCGCCGCATTCTGCTGGGCAAGGGTTTTGCCCACATCCTCCAGACTCTTCCGGTCGGTGTAGGAAAAATCTCCCGGGAGCACCTGATTGCTTCCTTCCAGAACCGCCTTCAACTGAGGCTCATTCAAAAAACTCCGGACAACCTCGATCACGTTTTGCAGATTCATGTCCAGAACCCGGCTGGAATTCTGCAGCGCATTTCCGTAGGAAGCACGGTAAGTCTGCAGAACCGCACGCTCCGAACTCACATAGGCAAACTGGCCGAGAATTCCAATGATCAAAATCGCAACTGCAAGAGCAATTCCTATGTTCACCCGGAGATTTCCCCGAAATCCGGCTTTTCTGCCCTTCTGTTTTTCTGATCTGTTCAATCTTTTATATTCCCTTTTATTTCACAATATAACTGCCGTAAAGCAGACAGCGATCTGCTTCGGAGCTTATCTTTGCTCAAGCTTCAGAATTTCCCGGGCTTCTTCCGGGGTTGCAACCTCAAGACCCATGGCATGAATCAAAGCAGTCAGTTTCTCAATGATCTGCCAGTTGTATTCTGCCTGCACTCCCGGTTCCAGATAGGCACTGTCCTCAAAGCCAACGCGCACAACCGTTGCGCCCATGGCAATGGCCATCGCAAGGAAGGTCCAGTTGTCTCTACCGAAGTGGGTAACGCCCCACATGGAATCCTTCGGAACAAAGGATACAAAAGCATGCAGCATGTCCGCTGTCGGCCGCATTCCACCCTTGTGTCCGAACACGAGATTAAACAGCCGAGGCTCTTTGAATGGAAGTTCTTCCTTCACGAGCTGCATATTGTGAAGCATTCCGATGTCAAATACCTCTGTCTCCGGCAAAATTCCTCTCTTGTAAACTTCCTTCGCGCAGTAGCGAATATCATCGAAGGAATTCACATAAACCGCTTCTCCGAGATTGGTACTTCCACCGTTCAGAGAGGCGCTCTCCACTTTCTCATACTCCAGAGGATAACAGCGCTCCTCAATGTTCATATCTGAAACTCCGCCGGTGGATGCCTGCACAACCACATCGGTTCTCTTAAGAATCTCCTCAAAACACTCCACCATATAGGAAATGTCCGGAGTCAGGCTGCCGTCCGGTCTGCGGCAGTGAAGATGACACATGGAAGCTCCTGCTGCCACACTCTTTTCCACATCTTCCGCAAGTTTTCTGGCATCTACCGGTGTACCTGCAGCCACCGGTGCCAGGGAAATTACAATTTTTCTCATATTGATCTAGTCCTCATAAACCTTATGTATCTTCTACTACTAGTAAATCATATATTCGCAGTCCCGCTCCGTTACTTATTCATGAACGCAGGCTGCTTCTCAGCTTGTCAGCGGTTCCACGCTACAGGGAACCAGATTCTCATCTGGGTGAATTCCCGGTTGTCCCAGGCGTAATAAGGAATCAGACGAACTGCTCTTTCCTCCATGCCCTGATAATTCAGTGTCTGATAAAGAGCCGTTCTCTCAAATCCCTGTCGATTCATGGAGAAATGTTTCGTCACAAGCGTCGGAATCTTTCTTCCTGCAATCTCGGTCTCTTCCATGGCATACTCTGCCTGAAGATTCAGATAGAGATCATCCAGACTCTCCATATCCGCATCCATACCTTCCACACAGAACACGAGAGGACCACGCTCCACGCAGGCCTGTCCCGCAGCTTCTTCCACCTTATTATGGGCAACGGTGTAACGCACCGGCATTTCCAGATTCAGCACAACATCCATAGAAGCCGGATCCGAAATCCATACCTCCTTGTATGTTCCCGCATCTTTCTCCGTCAGACTCTCTTCTTTTCCCTGCACCGCAAGAGTTCCTTTTACGGCCCATCCCGGAATACGCAGCATCAGACGAAAGCCTTCTGCATTCTGAACCTTTTCTGCCGTGAAATGCATCCGGCCGTCAAATGGATACTCAGTCTCCTGAACAAGAGTAAACTCTGCGCCATTGTCCAGACGGATGGCCGCCCGGCTTGCGCCGTACATTCCTGTATAAACTCCATCCTCAGAAACCATGTAAGCATACTCACTGGACTCCGCAACCGTTCTCGCCAGATTCGGAGGACAACAGTAGCTCAGAATATAATCACTTCTTGTCAGAGGCCATACGAGTTCATAATCCAGATCGGTCTCTCTGCGAAGCATGTTTTCGTAGAAGAATTTTTTTCCATCCAGACTGAAGGCTGCCAGATTGGTATTCAGCATCATCCGCTCAAGCACATCAAAATACTCAGCCTTCGGCTCCAGCTGGAACATACGATATGCCCAGAACACTCCGCCGAGAGACGCACAAGTCTCATTGTAGGCAGTGATGTTCGGAAGCTGATATTCATAGCCGTATGCCTGATGGGTTTTCTGATCCTTGAAGAAGTTTCCGTAAGGAGACACGCCATTATAAAGTGCTCCACATCCGCCGGTCACATAAAGCTTTTTATCCACAAGACTTCTCCACACATCCCGGAGAACTCTGCGATATTCCGGATCATCCTCTTCCAGACAGAGATCCGCCACACCGGCATAGAGATAATTCGCGCGCACGGCATGACCGATAATGCGATCATGCTCTTTCAGGGGAATCCGGTCCTGATTGTCATCCAGACCATTCTTCACACTGTCACGCAGACGAATGGCTCTCTTCAGAAGATCCAGATAGCGCTCCTCACCGGTGGTACGATACATTTCCGCCAGTCCCATGTAATGAGAAGGACACACCGCCGTCTGAACCTCGCCGGTTTTTTCAGCCTCCTCATAAAGGCTCTCCAGATAATCCGCCACACGAACCGCAACTTTCAGGAAACGGTCACTTCCGGTCATGCGCTTGTAAAGGCATGCGGTTGTGAACATATGGCCGAAATTGTACACCTCAAAATCATTGATATCTCCCATACGGGAAACACCGTTCTTCTGCATCTCTCCGATGATCTGCTTCGTAGAAAGATATCCGTCCGGCTGCTGGGCTCTTCCGATGAGATCCACATAGTCGTCAACCTGCTTCATCAGAGCTTCATTCCCGGTCTTCTTGGCAGAATAAATCGCTGCCTCCATCCATTTGTAAAAATCTCCATCTCCAAAAACCGTACCGTCGAATTCGCCTTCTGCATCTCCCGCACAAATTCGGAAATTCTCCACGACATGGCTGATATCCTTCGCCTCAAACATATGCTGCAGCTGGGGAACGGTACTATCCGCACAAGTATCTGTGCGCTCCTTCCACAAGCCGCCGGTCCAGGACACATCCAGTCCATCTACCGGATGTACCTTTGCATGGGAAGAGTTTCTTGTATCTGTCAGCATTCTCTATTCCTCGCTTTCTTATGCCATTCCCTTCGCTGCCAGAGCAGTTTTCAGTGCCTCTCCTCCAAAACGCGGACTGGAAAGCACCGGTTTTCCAAATTTTTCAAACATCACCTGCTCTGCATAAGCCATAGACCCCTGGCACAGAAGAATCACATCCACCTGATCAATGATTTCCTCCGCCTTGTCACAAAGCATCTGTTTGAACTGCTCCTGATTGATACCAAAAGCACCGTCAATCAGTCCATCCACAAGTTCTACCGAACGATTCATCTCTCTTGCCACACGGAGAATGGTATTCTTCGTCGGAGTCAGAGTTGTCGGAAGGGTTGCCAGTACTCCAATACGTTTGCCAAGCCGCACCGCTTCTCTGCACATTTCCTCATCAATGCGGACAATCGGAACCCCGGTATATCTGGCGATATCCTGGGCTGCATCCGCAACCTCTCCTACGGAAGAGCAGCAATTCAGAATGACATCTGCTCCATCACTCACCGCCTGCATATACATTCCAACAAGACGAGCCGCCGGTGCTGCTGTCACATAGCCGTTCTCTCTCACTTCCGCCAGAATTGACGGATCCTGATAATTCATAATCTCCGGAGTATCTCCGAGATTCTTTCTGATTTCACGGTTTACATCTTCAATCAATTCCGGTGTCGTACTGGTATAAACAACTCCAATTTTCATTTTTGATTTCCCCCTTCAAAAAATAAAAGCCACTCAGCCGTTCCCCTCAAAGAAATGCTGTGTTTATGGCTCTCATAGCGACAAAATAGCCAATCTTTACAATTTTGACATATCCTAATTATACATCATGCATAGTTTCTGTCAATTTGATATTCGTCCGAAAGGAATTCTTTCAAAAACATGCACAATTCAACAAAATATTTATATAAAACCTCAAACGCAAAAAACACCTATCCTGTTTGCCGACAGGATAGGCATTTTTATTTTCGCTTGTTTCTCTTGTCGAGAAAGGTAAGCAATCATTGTATAAATATATGTTTCCTTACTGCAGAAGTTTTTCTGCTTCGTCAAGTACGCGGCCGAATTTTTCCAGTGCACGGTCTACCGGATCAGAAACCGTAAGATCCACACCTGCAGTCTTCAGTGCCTCCAGCGGATCCATGCTGCCGCCCAACTTCAGGAAGTTCAGGAACTGATCTGCCGCCGGCTTTCCTTCTTTCAGAATTCTCTCGGAAATCGCAACGGATGCTGCGTAGCTTGTAGAATATTTGTATACATAGAACGGTGTGTAGAAATGAGGAATTCTCGCCCACTCCAGAGCTACCTCATCATCCACTACAAGATCCGGTCCGAAATACTGCTCAATCAATCTCTTATACAGAGCGTTCAAAGAAGATGCGTTCAGTGCTTCTCCTCTTTCTTCCATTCCATGAGCTTCTTTTTCAAACTCCGCAAACATGGTCTGGCGATATACGGTTCCCTTGAATCCCTCCAGGTACTGGTTCAGAAGAGCCATTTTTTCTACAGGATCTGTGCACTGCTCCAGCAGCTGCTCTACGAGAAGATTCTCATTGACCGTAGAAGCCACTTCCGCAACAAAAATCGTATATCCTGCATTCCACGGAGTCTGATTGTGGTTTGCCAACCAGGTATGCATGGAATGACCCATCTCATGAGCAAGCGTAGAAACGCTGTCCAGAGTTCCCACAAAGTTCGTCATAATATACGGGTAAGAATGATAGGTACCGCTGGAATAAGCGCCGCCTCTTTTTCCCTTGTTTGGATAAACATCGATCCAGCGATCTTTGAATCCCTGTTTCACAGTGTTCACATACTCCTCGCCAAGAGGTTTCACTGCATTCAGTACCATCTCCTGTGCCTGCTCATAGGTGTAGGATTTCGGAACTCCGTCTGCCAGAGGCGCGTATACATCATAATAGTGAAGCTCGTCCAAACCGAGAATCTTTTTGCGCAGAGCTACATAACGATACATCAGAGGCATGAACTTGTGCACGGATGCAATCAGATTGTCATATACGGAAGCCGGAATGTTCTCATCTGCCATGTAAAGAGCTCTGGACGAGTCATAATGTCTCACTCTTGCAGTTGCTGCCGCTGCTTTTACCTGACCTGCATAAGTAGATGCAAAGGTATTGATGTGATTCTTGTAAGTTCTGTAATAGCTGGTAAAGGCATTCTTGCGAAGGGTGCGGTCTGTGGATGTCTGGGTAAGAATGTAGTTGGAACCATTCAGCTCTCTCTCCTTGCCCTCAGAATCCTGAACGCTGTCATACAGAAGATCCGCATCTCTCAGACTTCCGGAAACCTGTCTTGCAGTTCCGAAAACTTCACCGAACTCGCTCAAAAGTCTCTCCTCAGACTCTGTCAGAGTGTGCGGCTTCTCACGAACCAGTTTCTCCATCGTATAACGATACTCGGAAAGTTCCGGTGCATTCACGATTTCTTCCAGCGTCTCCTCGGATAACTTCAGAATCTCCGGACTTCCAAAGGAGGTTGCGGCAGATGCCTGAACGTATTTTCCATAAACTCTGGAATACATGCTCTGTGCCTGCTCCGCTCTGGTATCCTCTGTGTTTCTCAGACTTGCATAAGTGAAAAGATCATCCAGAAGAAGCTCCAGTTCTGTGCTCGCCTCAAGATATGCACGGATTGTCGCTGCATCAGTCAGTTTTCCCTGAAAAGAAGCCACCGCATTCACTTTCTCATCAACAAGCTTCAGAGCCTCTTCCCATGCCTCGTCGTTCTCATACATAGGAGTCAGATCCCATTTGTAATTCTCAGCAATTTCATTTCGTTCTTTTAATACATTACTCATAGAGTTGTCCCTTTCTTCGTTCGAAATCTGTGGTCTATCATACCATATTTTTCACAAATATATAAGGAAGACGTTACTTTCTTATCATTCACACAGATATTGCTTTTAGAAGTTCGCTTATACAGTCAATCGGATTCTTGCAATCCGCTTTGCTACTTGCAAGTAACCCAGGAACGTATCTCCTCCTCACTTCGCTTCAAAACAGCAGATATGAAGGAAATATCCATATTGTTAGTAAACAAGGATTCCGCAATCTCTCTGGCTTCAGCGAGCTTTCCGCGCTCCAAACCTTGCATAATTCCTTGCTCAATGCCCTGTTTTCGTCCACTTTCATAATGATCATCCCACGCTTTACACATATCAATTTCTTCCTCTCTCTCATTATGTGCTATCTTTATATTTGCACACGACTCTAGAACATCAACTGCCTTCCTACGCACAATACAGCTTGACCTGTCACACAACAGTTCTTGAATTTTCTCCTCCCTGGCTGCATTCTTTAATATTCGTAATGTCATCCCCAAATCTGTAGAAAAAGCTTCAAACTGCTCATCGTTTATTCCCTGCGGTTCAATTAATGCCATTTCATAATCCTGCACCCAAGGGCGAATCTCTTCATTCGAAATTTCCATCATTTCACTTAAACGCCTCGGTCCATCCCACTTTTCTATTCCAAAATACAGAATCAGCGTAACTACCGGTTTTAATCGATCTGTCTTATGAAATCCGGACAGATATTCCGATGCGGTCAAAGTATCTCTGTCTTTTTGATGCTTATGGTGAATTTCTTTCACCTGATCTACATATGCCATTGCATCATATAACATATTTCTCAATGGCATTGCATAGTGAATATGCGTCTGATTTTCTACTCCGAGTAAAACATATGTAACGCCTTTTTCTTCTTTTATAATCGCTTCTTTTAAAAGATCTCTTGTGCGATGTAGATATTGTCTGATGTTTTTTTTCTCACCCGATTGTTGATCCCAGATCTTCAACACGGTATCCGTATCCTTCGTAATTAACTGATTTGGCTGTATAACTTGTTTGCCACCAAAAATGGCAAAATTGAAGGCGTCCGCAAATGTGTCATTATCTTCCATATATATTCTGGTTGACATATCCGGAATCCCCGTAGTGACCACACTCCTTTTGTTAAATTTTATAACCATATTATATCTTCAATGTCATTCAGTTAAGACAAAATGATGCCTCTGATAGGGTAT
>JAUNAE010000003.1 GCA_030527765.1 Eubacteriales bacterium | reverse complement strand
GTATCCGAGCGTCGATTCAGTCAACTTGCTTTTTCTCGGGGAAAAATCTGATGCCTAAAAGAACGCTTCACCTTAGGATGAAAGAAACATCCTCGGTACACTTCTACTTTTTCGAAACATTAAAAAGTGCGGCTTTTTAAATGAATTCATTACAGGTGTTCACGTCTTTCCCCAGAAAAAATATTTGGATAAGTCCCCGGATCATTACTATAAAAAATATATAATCCATTAATTTGTTTCATTAAATGAATGTTGTGTACTAACGGAAGCGCCTTATGTAGAACAGTCACCGGCAATCGCTTATCTTTTTCCCCGGGAAAAAGAAATAAGGTGAGCAAAACATTATCTGGAGTTGTAAAAAGTTTGATTGTCCTCTTTGCGATTAATACACTATCTTTCGACAATGCAGACTTCTCATGAAGAATATATATAAAACGACTGCTCTCGTTTTTTCCCGGGGAAAAAACAGAGTACGGCAAGAAAACCAATTCGGTAATCAAAAATGAGTAGCCTATTCCATTAATCTCATGTGCAAATATCAGATCGTCATCAAGAACAACCACGGGAGGACAATTTTTCCCGGGGAAAAATTAATACGAGCAAGTCTTTCGATCCAGCTCTCTAAGAAGAGCAGCTTCTCTCCTATCTCATCGA
This sequence comes from Eubacteriales bacterium, assembly GCA_030527765.1. The sequence goes on along the minus strand of JAUNAE010000003.1, from coordinate 33,648 downwards.
AAAAGAAACCGAAAAAAGAAACCAATTCTAAATCCAAGATGAAACAGCTTATGACATCGCTATCTTTTTCCCCGGGAAAAATTTGATACAGCTGCTATTTTCCCGGAGAAAAAATCAAACTCTTAAAAAAATGTCCCAAACGTGCATAAAAAGCACTTAGTTTTCACGTGAAAACCAAAACAAAAAAGATTTTCATCCATATTATATGTAGGAGCTATTTTTGAATGTAGAAGGGAGGATGCCGATTCGCCTAGTTAGCAAACGAATCGACTTAACTTGAATGATAAAACAAAGATTAAAATTAATCGCAGCACTCACGATCATAGCAACAACATTTTCAGGGTGTTCTCTATTAACGAGAAGTACACCGACGCAAACCGTAAAGCAAAAAACTAGTGTAACAAAGGTATCTGAACTGGAAAACGATCGATACTATGTGCAGAATTTCAATGAAGATGGAACGGTTGTATATAACCTGCCGATTTATAGAGAAGCGAATTTTGACACATCATCAGATTCAAGTGGCGGAAATCGGAATGGACGCACGCTGTGGTACAAGGAGGCGGATTTCAGCAACATTCCAACTCTTTACGAAGGAGATCAGCTGATTATCAAGTCTGATACAGCGATTGCACAGGATTTTACTTTTGAACGATTTGAGTATGTCGGATATACGATAGGTATTTCAGACATCAACCAATTGCGAAATGGTCGCTTCTATATCAACACAAAATCAGAAACTATGGATGATGGAATAATCGCAAGAAATTCAGATGCTTACAAGTTATTTAGTTTGAATTCGAATGTCACGATTATCGATAAGATTGGTGGGGCAAAGCTGAAAGAAGGAAATCTGACCAGGGGAAAAGTCATCAATGGATTAGAAAAGGATAAAACTTACGAGGCAGAAATCTATGTAGGATCGAAAAAGTACGTTTATCCATTGAAGGCAGATGTCATTGCAATGACATCTATGGATTCCGAAACAACAAGCGATTACACCTATTATGATGGGGAACTTGTAGCAGTTGATATACCGGATAATCTGAATACCGGATATTATTCCTGCAATCACTCAGGATTGTTTAGACTTGTGCGAAGCAAATCCTATAGTGATGTGACGAACTTCAATGTACCTAATAATGCATTGGATAAGACAAAGGAAACAGATGAAGAAATAATAGAGACCATCACAGAGGATCAGAACGCTACGCAGGTTGAAAACGTCACCATCGATAATGACGGCATGTATCTGATTTCCATTACGTATGATGACCAGAAGGGGAATGTGTCAGAAGGAACTTCACTGAATCCGAGGGCAAAGATTGTTACGAACTCGGGAGCCTATACTTTCACGAGAGATGCGGAAAAGGCAATGCTTAGCATGGATGTTTCATTAACAGCAGGTCAGTACCGTGTAGAAATCGATGACTTGTATGGAGCTGACTATTCGATAAGCGTAGAAAAATCAACGGTAGCTGAGGTTGAGTCTGATGGGAATTTATAAAGTTAAGATCACATCAGCGAATGGATTAAGTAATGTAGAAAAAAAGTACAGAGCGTACCAGGAGAATGAATTAATTCCATTTGCGCGAAATACATCCTATGTAGAATTAGCGGAACGTGTGTTGCCCGATAAAGATGGTCCATGGATCCATCCGTTGATCTTATTTCAAAGCTCGCACGTTTCTACGATTGGTGCAAATAATCTCTGCAAAAAAATAAAAGAGTTTCTTGATGAACATCAGGAAGAGTCCCCGACAGATATTTTATCAATCAGTGCCGGTATGGACGGAGACCACTTGTGTGCAGTTGTCTTAATCAGAGCATACAAAGAGCTGCCTAATATTGTTCGGGTGTTTGATTTTCTCGGGGAAAAAAACAGAAGAAAAGTAAAGCCAGGAAAATCAAGCTTAAAAATTCCGGAGACTGCGAAATTTCATTATACAGACGCAGAGCGGGAAGCCCATCGAAAAGCACTTGAAAAGCAGAATGAGATATATGAAAACGCGACAGAAGAGCAGCCATTCTTAAATCAGATCGAGCATTATGTTAAGAGAGAACTTCCTGAGATCGATGATAGTCGGGAGCTGATTTATGATCTTTTGCGTCATGACATGATGCTGCAGACAAAGCTGCCTTATCAGGATTTCATACAAATCTTTCAAACCTGTATGCGTTATGCCTCTACAGTTGAGAAAGACACTTATTATGCAGTTATTCGTGGCAGCAGAAAGAAAGAAGATTTTGATCTGGTCATGTCGTCTTTTATAGAGAAGACATTCCTCCAGACAGAGAAACTTCCGAGAGAAGATCTACCTGCGCTTAACAGTAAGTTAAACAGAGCATTGTTTGAACTGTATATCGTGCAGGATCTTATTGACGATCCGAAAATTTCAGACGTTAAGATTACAGCCCCTGATTCAATTCGTGTTCGTGTAGGAGGTAAAGCATATTTATCGAATGTGACCTTTATCGGAGTAGAAGACTACATTCGATTCGTTAAAAGCGTTGCCGTGAAAAATAACATCGATCTGAGAATACCGTCCCAGACATTTACAGACGAACACGATTCACAGTACATTTTGCGCTATACCATCACAGCACCTTATGTGACATCAACCGGGTTCCCAATCATTCACATCCGAAAGGAAGCAAAGAAGAAGCTGATGTCGGATGATTTGATCCGGCTTGGCATGATGGATGAAAAGATCAGAGATTATCTGATTGATCGCGGTAGAGATCGTGATGCAATGGGAATTGTATTTGCAGGTCCACCACAGAGCGGAAAGACTGTCATGCTGAATTGGTTTATGGAGGATGCATACGAGCAATCAGCAGAGATTCTGGTTATTCAGGAGAACGATGAATTGTTTGCTTATCGCAAAGGTGTGATGGTAGAACACGTGGTTAATTACCCTCAAAAGGGAGAACAGGCATGTACGCTGGAATCATTAGGACAGTTGGCGCTTGTAACAGGTGCAGATGTCTTCATCATTGGTGAGGCGAAGGGCGCCGAGATCTGTTCTGCAATCACGTTATCAAATTCAGGCTGTCGTACAGCAATTACGATTCATAGTCCGAGCTCAACGCAGACAATTGACAAGATGGCAGACTTGGCAATGAGAGGTGCGTATGTTTCTTCCTATGAGCAGGCAATGAGAATGATTGTCAGTTTTAAAACAATTGTATATTTGCAGGACTTCAAGGTGCAGGAAATATCAGAAGTAGTTGGATGGTCCGAAGAAAAGAAGGCACCGATTTACAGAGTTGTTTATCGCAGGGAAAATGCAGAAAAATAAGGAGGGAAGAGAGTTGTTACCGTCATCTGAAATCAACAGTATGATTCCGAAAATCTCCAAACCTGATGGGGCAGGAGATGGAAAATTAATGAAAAGCCCACCCATGATAAGACGAGGCAGAGATAAGAAATACACGCTTGTCACGTTTTCTTATTATGCAGAAAAAGGATCGGACATTCTGATTGAAGGAAATATAGTGAAAATGCATCCGCCTTTTGCATGGACAGAATATGACCTGGATACGGGTGAAATTGTTGATGAACATTACAAAGCTGGTAAGGATATTTATGGGCGCGATGGAAGTAAATGGGTTGTAGCATTTACGATGCCTGAAAAGACCGAGACGGAAGACGATCGGCCCAAAACGATTTCGATAGATTATTCTCATTTGGATGAGGCGAGAAGACAATTGCTTTCCAATCCTGAAAGCGATTCTTATTTGTCGGATTATCGTATCTATTGGGATGAGATTAAGAAAGCCGTGATGCCTGGATTCCATTGGTATATGTCATTACTGTCAAATGTGATAAAAGAGGAACCACGTCAGGAAGATGAAAAGAAGTCCGGAGAGAAAAATACTAAGGAGAAAAAGACAGAAGAAAGAGATTTTTCCCCGGGAAAAAATACAGAACAGGTGAGTGCAAATAAAAAGAAGAAGCATAAGCCGAAAGATAGAAGAACACAGGAGAACGATGAGGCTGCTGTAGCAAATAAGAAAGATACGGATTCAGCTCAAGAAAAGAAGGCGGTTGAAAAAAACGAGAGGAGAAAAAATAGAGATGAAGTTCGTGTAGATGAACAACAGCAACAGAAGAAAAAGAATGATGCAGCTATTTTTTCCCCGGGAAAAAATCAAACGAACTTAGAACAAGAAAATACGATAAGGGAAAAAGAAAAGAAAGACGTCTCAAAGGCAGCTGCTGTTGAAAAGGAGCAGGAAGAAAAAACAACTCTTGCTAAAGAGACAGAGGCGGTTCCTTCCGAAGAAGAAAATAAGAAGATATCCGGAACATTTCTGAAATCGCTTCCGCTTGTATCAAAAAAGAAGAGGGAAAAAGTTGTGAAGAATGAAACGGAGCCCTTAAAAGAAAAAGAGCCATCCTCTGTTACAGGCAAGCCGACAACGGAAGCAGAATCAGAGACAGAGCAGATTGAATTCAAGAACAGCTATGGTCCTGCCGATTTGCATTGGACTCCGAAAAAGAATTTATCGGAGATCCCGGAAAGCTACTTCAACATTCTTTGCAGAATTGCAAAGAAGATTCGATTCCTGCAGTGTGACGAACCTAAGCTGCGGTATGAGTTTCCGGCATTTTGTCATAAAACGGAAAAGCAGGATCTTGTCGGGGCAAAGATGCTGATGCAGGTCTTGATTTTAAATAACGATTCCATCCGGGATGAAGATCGTATTGAAATTAAGCACTTCAGAAAACAGACAGGTTCAGAATCAATCTTAACCAGATGTGAGCACGCAGAAGATTGTTTGTACCATGAATGCCCCTATGTTATTGCTGCTTATATCAAGTATCTGATGGCGACAGATAAGCAGCAGATCATTGAGCAGCGTAAAGAGTATCACGAAAATAAACGAAAAGTGGATCTGGATCGAAGTCTATCCTACCAGATGATTTTACCGGGATCCCGTTTGACTTCTGACGAATTAGATGAGTTGACACTCTATATCGAAAAAGGATTATTTGAGGTGACGGAGTCAGAAACAAAGGATCAGTATATCGTTTCCATGATTTCCGATAAAAACGGTAATCCAGTAGCCGTGGAGCCTGATACAGAACCGGAGATTTATGCTGTGTCTGCTTACCGTGTGCTTCGGATTGATCTGGAAAATGGTCTGGCTGAATCTGGCAAAATCCATACAATAGCAGGAAAAGTGGTCCCGGAGTATGTATCCAAACTCATCCTTGTTGATTATTTGATTCGGTCCGGTCGATACGACGAGTACGCAAAATCCATCGTAGAATCAGCAGGTAGAGACGATCAGGTGTTAGTATATATTTCGAGCAATCGCTCAGTTATGACCAGAACTCCCGTGATTTAACCCAATTTGTACCATTTTTGCATTTTAAGCGGCTCAAAGTCCGAAACAAAAAAGATTTTTTTCCATATTAAAAGTAGAGAGATAAATAACCGCACATCAGGTGAGGATCGTATGTTTAAACGAGATTGGAAAAAGCTGGTTTTAGCGATGACTATTTTTGCTGGGAGTATCTCTACGGCAGCATCTGCTAAATCCGATCAGAAAATCATTATTGTTGGAAATGAGCAGGCGGAATCGATGTATAGCGTAATCGGATCCGCAGGATGCACGTGGTACTTTAACAGGTCTGCAGATTATAAATGGATGGAGAGTGCGCTCTCTAAGATTGAAGAAGATTTTAGCGAGCATACGACGGTGGTCATCATGGTAGATGATCAGGAACCCGTAGCAGCTTCATCCTATGCATCTTTAATCAACGAAAAGGCAAAAGAGTGGGATGCACGAGGAATCGAAACAGTTTGTGTGTCACCGGATAATAATCAACTGCTGCAGAGCATTCTTTCAGAGAATGTGACTTATATCTCAAGTGGAGATTCCTTTGAGGATGTCGATAGTACTGATACCTACTATAAAAACTTGCTGCAGAAAATTACCGGAGCAGCAACCGGACTCGATATTACGGACGCAGATGCAGTGAAGGTGGAAGGCGTTTCTGGATCAGGAAGCTTGACCGGCGATGGTGGGGTGGTAGGAGTAACGGGATCGACTCCCGGAGAAGACGCAGTAGTAGAAGGTGTATCAGGTTTCGGAACCTTAGAAATTCTGGAAGCAAGTCCGACTGTAACAGAAGAAACAATAGAAGAAGATCCAGTTGTAATAGAAGAAACTATACAGCCTGTCATCGAGGATACCAAGGTTCCGGGCGTCGAAGGTTCAAATGAAGTGACAGATATATTCAATCCCATTATTGAGATCGATAACGTCACGATTGAGCAGGTTGAAAGTGAAATGACAGAAGTTGAAGTCGAAGAGCCTGTGTCTGAGCCTGAACCTGTCATCTACGACGAAGACGAAGAGAACATGGTTGATTCAACATCGTCTACGGAAGATGAAGATGAACCAGAAGATGGAGTTCTTGTTAATCTGGATCAAGTTATTGATGAATCACAGGTTTCTATCGTAGAAACAGAGTCAGTTGCGGAAGATGCGCTGGAACAGCCGAATGTACGGGCGCGACGGGGAACAGTAGCAGATACAGAGGCACAGGAAGCAACTCCACAGAATATCGGATGGATAGACACCGACTCTGGAAAACAGTACTACACCGATGATGGAACACTTGTAACTGGCAAGGAACAGATCGAAGGAACCTGGTATTTCTTTGACGAGAACGGAGTGTCAGGAGCAGAAGGACTTCATCAGACATCGGAAGGTATTGTCTGTACGGCAGAAGATGGAAGCATTGTTACAGGATGGCAGACCATTGCTGATGATCGGTATTATTTTCTTCCGAACGGAAATGCTGCGATCGGCTATACAGAAATTGACGGAGAAGGGTATTACTTTTCTAAACAGGGCAAATTGTGTACAGGAAAGTTCACTTACGATGGCGTCAACTATGTGGCAGATGAAGAAGGGCATTTACAGCTTGGCTGGGTGGAATGGAATGGTGATACCTACTACGCCACAGAAGACGGTTTAAAAGTAGGAAACGCAGTCATTGATGGATCTGTTTACTTCTTTAATGAGAATGGCGTCTTGCAGAAAGAGGAGCAGATAGGAGATCTGAATGATACCGATCTGCAAGTTGGATGGAACGAAACCTCCTATGGAAGAGTCTATTACAGAGAAGATGGTGTGAGACTCACTGGATGGAAAAAGATTCAGGGAGAAATTTTCTTCTTTGATCGTAACGGTATTGCGCTGACTGAACTGCAGGAAATCGACGGTAGATTCTTTGAGTTCGATGAAAATGGAGTGCTTCAGGGCGGCCTTGCTGGTTCTGCTAATGTTCTAAACAATTTATTCATGCAGGAAGAGACGGATCTTCTTCAGGATTCAGCGGATGCAGAAGGAGAGAAGGAAGTACATGCCTCTTATGAAGAATGCTTCAGAGGAGACCTTTTCGATCCATCCAAGGTGCAGGTCATTCTGGTTGACAGCACTGGTGTTGGTACACTCATTACGACTTATACAGTAGGTGATGAGATATCAAATCCAAGAGAAATCACCGGAGATCTTATGCTGACAATTGAAACAATTTACGGAAAGACAGATCTTGTGATTCATCCGCAGACAATTGTCAAAGAAGCTGAAGAGACGAAATCTGAAGATGAGATTCAAGTTTCGTATGATGGGGAAATCTATGAAGGAGATCGTCCCAGAGCGACATTGATTCATGCTTATGTCGAACAAAAGGATGGAACAAAAGAAGAACTCCAGATTGACGAGATAGAAGGAGATTTATCTTCTCCGCTGATGGAGACAAGAGAACTCGTAGTAAAGACAGCAAGCGGAGAAGAAAAACTGACCATTAAACCGATTGCAATATCTTATATCGAACCGGATGTCACAGGTGTAAAGCGGTTAGGCGATACAATCAATCCGGAAAATGTCGTCATAGGTTATGAGGACGGAACATTCCGTAAAGTTCCTATTAAGGAATGTGAATTTGGTATCCAACCGTCCGAAAAAGTGTTGGGAGAAGGACAGAATGAGTTCCCGATGCTTTGGAAGGACAAAGAATATGTGATGACTTTGACTGCACTTGGAATCAAAGAATCAACAGAGGAAGTGAACATTGAGGCAACCACTTCTGGTACAGGTATAGGAAAGTATGCAGCAGATGATCTGTCTGGCGTAACACTACGAGACCTGGGAGTCTGGAGAATTACAGCGTATGCAGATACACCGGCGGATCAGGGACCATATGTTGGTAAAACTGCAAGTGGCGCTCCGTTGGTGGCTGGAAGAACAGTTGCTGTATCCGAAGCGACGATGACAAGACTGGGCTTATCCTTCGGTGACAGAATCGTGGTAAACGGTCATATTTATACGATCGAGGACCATGGCGATAGAAACATGTATAACCAGAACTGGGTAGATATCTTTGTGGATGATCCGTCTCTGGAGTATATGGACTTCTGCAACGGATACAGTTCTGTATATCTGGTTGGATAAGTAAAAAGGAGTCTTTTAGGTAGCCAATGATTCATGTAAAGGCAGCGAAACCGGTACGATCACCGTGCCGAAAAAGCTTCAATAAAGTAACACAGATTATGTAAAAGGGAGAAAGTAAAAAAATGAAAACAAAGTTGAAATTACTGGTGGCAAGAAATACAGCAGCACTCGGCACACTGATGATGTCGGTTATGTTGTTCGTTAACTCAGTGTATGCGACAGAAGGGGCCGATTTAGATGGTCTTGTGAGCAGTGGATTTGATGCAGTCTTCCGTGTGGAAAGAATCATTACCGGCATAGTAGGATTACTGCTCTTTATGGTTGGCTTAATTCGATTTGTCCTGGCACATGCAAATGAAGACGGACCGAATCAGCAGAAGGCTGCAATGATGATCGCAGCGGGAATTGGTGTCATCGTGGTAGGACAGTTAGTTCCGACACTGTTTAACTTAACAACGTTTATCAATACAGGTGCCTGATTAAGTCAAAAAACAGAAATAAGAAAACATTTGTATAATTAGCCGGCGGTTTGGCCGTCGGCTAATCTCATCTTTACTGCCATTAGATGAACATGTAAAAAGAAGGATATGATCTTGAAGATTAAGAGAAATATACGCTTCAGCCTGTGTTGGATTTTCAGCTGTATGCAGATGAACGCTATGAACGTACTGGCATTTGAAGAGGGTGGAAGCGGTAGTATTGTTGGCAATCCAAGTCAAAAGAATCAAGCTCTGATAGAGGCAGGAAGACAGGTTTATAACTTTGTAGGAATCATCGCCGAAATGATAGGCCTGATTTTTATCATGGTTGGAATAATTAAGTATGCAATGGCTCATATGGAGATGGATGGGGGAGCCGAGATGAAGGCATCGCTTATGATTGGAACCGGGATCGGTCTTTGTGCTGTTACCGGAATTTTATGGGTTACATTTGTCGGTTAAGTGAGGTACATCATGCGTATTACAGCGTCGAATACGTTTAAATATATCAAGCGCATTTTTGCTGTTGGCATTGCGGCAATCCTTTTATCTGCACTTATTGCAATCGTAATGCAGGAACAGGTTGCCCATGCAAACTCTGGAAAAGCATCGGTTGCAATTACGACACTGATTAATCTGCGGGGAAATTACGAAGAAATTTCTCTGACAGAAACAAATCAAATTTATCAGCGATTTAGAGAAGCACGGGACTTAATTGATGGCGGAATGGGAAAATATGGATTCAGTAGTGCTGTTGCAACAATTGCTATGATCCTTGTCGCTATTATCCTCTTGATCAGTGTGATTCAAGAAGCACAAAAAGGTGATGCGACTATGGAGATGTGGCTTCGAATCTTTGTTTCCATGGCAGTTGCATTTTTGTTGATTGGTGCCAGTGGAAATCTTTTTTCTGCGCTTGATAATCTGGGTGATGGAATTGTGTTAACGGTGCAGGAACGGATTGGTGTGGCATCTAGAGCAGATAGCACTTTGGCGAGTACCGCCAATAAAATTAATTCCGGTGTTCCATGTGATTATGGATTACTTGTGGAATTATTCGGAAAAGAGAAAGCTGATGAATTAGTTGAAAAGTATGCTGAAATCGAAAAAGGGGGAACTTCAGACAAAAAGGAAACGCCTGAAAATAAGAATTCTTCTGAAGCTAAAACGCCAACAGGTAATTCAGGTGGTATAGAGGCAAATGGTAAAACTACATTTGACTGGGATATTCTAATTGCAGCCGCAAAAGAAGTGGATTTTGATTCCAGCAAGTGGTCGTGGGGAGTAAACGGTGTGCAGGTAGGACAGCTTTCTTCTCTGATCAAGAATACGGCTTTTATTTTACGTGTCATGATGCAGGCCATGTGTTTCTTCGTCGCAATTCAGATGTCTTTGAGAAAAGTTTTTGCTCCTATTGCAATCTTGGATATTGCAACGGAGGGAACCAGAGGTGCTGGGATGCGATTCATTCGACACTATATTGCTCTCTTTATTCAGGTGGCCTTATATGTGGTCGTTTCTGCGCTTGGAACTTACGCGCTGATAGAAGTATTTAAGGATGGTGGTCTTGCGACATCAAGCAATACAAATGCCGGAGTCTACTGGTATTTCGTTATAGTGGGAACCATGATTGGCGCTATGACACAGGCAGGAAGCATTGCAAATGAAATTGTTGGAGGCTAATTCGGATGATAAGTGTAGAGATGCCTCGTGATGTGCGCGAGTTCGAACCGAAAGTGATTGCGGGGTTTACAACGAGGCAGTTGATTTGTATTGGCGCCTTATGCCTTTATGATATTCCAATAGCCTTACTTCTTCCGGGAGACATCATGATTAAATTAATCGTGGCGATTATTCTGGCAGTTCCTGCAGTTTTATGCGGTTGGGTAAAGCTATTTGGTATGCCTTTCGAAAAGTTTTTGTTGCAGATTCTAATCCCGACAATGTTTAATCCATCGATTCGACGTTATCGAACCGAAAACGCGTTCGACGCACTTCGATTGCCCGAGGATGCATCAAAGGATGCGGAACATACAAGTGTAAAATATAGCAGAGAATATCGTCCGTATAAGTGAGCGAATATTTATGGCAAAGAACAAAGAAGAGAAAAAGAAAAAGAACACCGGTAAGCTGCCGAAGACCGTACAGCAGAGTATTCCTTATCTGCATATATATGCAAATGGTGTTATTGAGACAAAACCTGGAGTTTTTACAAAGTCCTATGAGATTGCGGATGCAAACTTTAAAATCGCGCCGGATCAGGAACAGATCGATCTGTACAGATTGTATCAGCAGTTTCTGGATTCGTTCCCGAATGAGGTGAAGTTTGAGATTCAGATATGGAATCGTGCAACGGATCGGCAGACGGCGTTAAAGACAGTCTGGTTTGAACCGCGCAGAGATGGATTAAACCGTTTCCGTTCGGACTTTAATGATCTCATGGTACAGCGCCTTGGAACGAGTAAAAATAATTTGACGCAGAAGAAAGTGCTCGTTGTCAGTGTAGAGGATCGAAATGCATCTCATGCCATGCAGATACTTGAGAGCATTGACCAGGAAGTAGATAACAGCCTTGGTCGAATTACGCCGGGGACAACGACATCTCCTATGAGCATTGAGGAGAGACTGGAAGCATTATTCTTTCTGTATCATCAGAGTGCGGGAGAACAGTTTGGAAATGTCATGCGTGATGGATCTCTTTCATTCGACCTTGATGCGCTTGTAAAATCTGGGCTGACCTCAAAAGACATTATTGGGCCGGATGGAATGGAGTTTAAGCCAAACTATTTTCGATTCGGTGACACGTACGGTAGAACGTTCTTTTTGCAGGATGTTCCGACAAGATTAAGTACGGACTTTTTAGCAGATCTTACTAATGTTGGATGTCCGCTTTCGGTTGGTATCCATTACGAACCAATTGATAAGAGCAGAGCGATTCGTATGGTTCGTGATCAGCTCATTAATATCAATGCACAGGTTGCGGAAAGACAAAAAGAGGCATCAAAAAATGGATATACACTGTCTCTACTGCCGGATGAATTGTCCAGAGCACAGAGACAGAATACTTCCCTAATGGAAGATTTGATGGAGCGTGATCAGAAGACGTTCTTCGTGACTTTCGTTGTCACAACGTTTGCGGAAACCAAAGAAGAATTAGAGGAAAATACGAGACTTCTGACAGCCGTTTCATCTAAGCACCGCGCACCGATTCGTAAGCTGATGTATCAGCAGGAAGCGGGTGTAAATGCGTCTCTTCCGCTTTGTGTTAATAAACTTGATGTAAGACGATTCCTCACGACGGAGTCAGCTGCGGTATTTCTGCCGTATACATCTCAGGAACTGTTCCAGTCGAATGGTATCTACTATGGACTCAATCAGGTAACCAAGAAGATGATTGTCTACTCCCGTATGACAGGAAGAAACTACAATGGCCTGATCTTTGGTGAGTCCGGATCCGGAAAATCGTTTGCAGCAAAATGTGAAATGGTATCGGTAAGGCTGAAGCAGGACGATAGTGTTGTCTATATCATCGATCCGGAAGGAGAATATAAAAATCTCGGAGAACAGTTAAACGGCGAAGTTATTGAGTTGTCGCCGTCTTCGAAAACATTCTTGAATCCGTTTGATATGGATATCGATTACGGTGATGAAGGCGGTCCTCTGGAAATGAAGTCGGACTATATCATTTCTATGATCGAAATGATCTTAGGAAGCAGCCGCTCATTAAATCCGAAAGCCAGATCTATCATCGATCGTTGCACAAAAAACATTTACCGTGGGTATCTGGAGCATATGGACGAATTACAGAAAGAACATCCGGAAATCACGTGTGATAAAGATGCAATGCCGACTCTTAATAACTTGTATCAGGAACTTTGCAGACAGCCACAGGAAGAGGCTCATCAGATTGCAGATGCTATTGAGATCTACGCAACAGGATCACTGGCTACTTTTGCTCATCGTTCGAATGTCGATTCAGATAGCAAGCTTGTGATCTATGATATCTCAAAGCTTGGAACCGGTATGAAGAATCTGGGCTTGTATATCTGTCTTAATGATATCTGGAATAAGATGATTGCAAATAAGAGAAAGAACTTATGGACCTGGTTCTATATCGATGAGTTTTATCTTTTGCTGCAGTCGGAATCTGCAACGACGTTCCTGATGAATATCTGGAAGAGAGCAAGAAAGTGGAACGGTGTTCCGACAGGAATTATGCAGAATACTGAAGATCTAATTGCAAGTGCGGCAGCAAGAAATATTATCAACAACACATCTTTTGTACTGATGCTGTCATTGTCGAAGCTGGATCGAGTCAATTTAGGAGAGCTACTCAATATTTCGGATACACAGCTTGAATACATTACGACCAGCAAAAAAGGTCACGGACTGATTTATACAGAAAAAACTGTCATTCCTTTTGAGAATGACTTCCCGAAGGATTCATCAATTTACCCGTTATTATCAACATCGGAAAACTGGGCTAATTAAGAAAGGAGAGGTGCCATTTGAATGTAAATGGCACCAATACTTTATATGTCGTTTGCCACATCCCGGAAAGTTTTTGAGAGTCTGTTTCTTGATGAGAGCAGATCGTCTCCGCTTATTCAGGAGTTCAAAAAGAATATCCTGTCATATTTATGGACAAGAAGAAGTCTTTCAGAAGCAAAAGTCTTATATACCTGGATTGCAAATGGAAAGGGATTGAACGCTTTCATGTGCCAGCCACAGGCAGCAAGACGTCTTTCAAAAAAAATGATCGACGAGGGAATTCCGCATGTGGCAGTAACAGATGACATTGGAAGAATTGGATTCGTAATTCGATCTTGTGATGGTGAAGGCACAGATGTGCTATGCAAACAGGTATTACAGGAACTATCCCATTATTGCAGACAGTTGACCATGGCGGAATTAAAGCAGGAAATTCGTAATTCCAAAAGCATGGATCAGAACATACTGTATCTATCGGGCTTAAACAAAGGGCAAATTGATACGCTGCTAACTCTGTGCAATGCATACTTTGACGGAGAACCGGTCAGTGTTGATCTGATGGGAGACGGGACATATATGTTCGGCATTCAGGGCAAGATTGCGATGAAAAAGCAGTATGAGCAATCTGTTCTGTTTTGCACACTCTTCATGCAGGCGATGTTGGAGAGCGAAGGTTTTTTAAAAGAGGAAAACAATCGCATTGTTGCTAATCAACGCATGGTAGAACGTGCGGCTGCAAATAATTTTGTCAGACCGGATAAAAAGGATGTCTGGATTCTTGGAAAGAGGCCGTATTATCTGCACGTCACAAACGATGGATTTGAGTACGGAAAAGCAGTAGAGGAAGCAGGCAGCATTATTCTGCAGGAGATTTATCGTTGTCACAAAATGCTTCCTGAATATACGGCGGAACTGCAAAGTTATTTTGGTTTCTTTGACAACCCTGGTATGACGACCGATCGAAGACTGGCACTGGATTTCCTTTCCGGAAAAAGTAATCAGTTTGATTTTTCCAGAAAAGATGATATCGGTTTAGTGCATAGCTTCAAACATGATCTGGCCAAGAGGACGATGCAAATCGTCATGACAGCCATGCGTAGTGAACAGGTCATGGTCGCCAAACAGCATTGGAACGAGAAGTTTGATTATATTATGCGGCAGTCTTCAGAGTACCTATCAGCTGTACGGGCTGCGACAAGAGAAGTGCTGATTCTTATGAGTACAAAGAATCTGACATATGAAGAGGCTGTTGCCGAAATAGAAAATGATCAAGCTCAGAATCCGCCTCTTAGAGAACCTTATGCTATTCCGAGTAAATTCACACTCGATGATATCAAGGCTGGTATGGAAGTATGTGGGCAATATCAAATTGCACTCGAACAAGATATCGAGGTGTTTGATAAGCTGCGCCATCTTGAAATTTCAATTGGCGAGCCGGATCGTCTTATTATCGAGGATGTGGCTAAACCGGCACCTGAGATTCGAAGAGGAGATCGAGAACGTGACGAAAGAGAACCAGATCGGGAGCCGAAGATGGTGGCACGAGCAGTTCCGGATTTTCGGGACGATGAGATCAATATGAACTATGAACCCGGATGGGATAACTATTCAAGCCCATCCAGAGAATGGGATTCGCATAGTCATGATATAGGAGTTGATGGCAGGTGAGTGAGAAGAGAAAACAGTCGCTGCAGATTGCATTTGGCATTCTGACAGTAGTAGGAATCTTTATCATTCTGGCTTATGCGCATATTGCCATAGTGATGAAGGAACAGAGATTAAGCATCGCGGATGGTTTCGGAGTTGGCATGCGGGATCTTTTAATCCATCCGTTCGCCATCTTTCCGTTGCCGAAGGATGTAGCAATGGGAATGCTGTTCATTCTGATTTTGTATGCGGGTGGTGCTGCGATGGTATGGATCACGCAGAGTTTACGCCATGGGTATAACAAACAGGACGAAGCATTAGGTGGCGGCAAGTTTCTTCAAAACCTGAACGAATATAATGAACAATTTACGGAACCGTTCGGACTCCCACAAAATGATGGTAAAAATAACATTATTTTGTCGAAGGATATTTTTCTTTCGATGAATAATCAGAAAACCAGACGAAACTTAAATGTATTTGTCATTGGTGGTTCCGGAGCTGGTAAATCGTACAATCTGGTCGGGCCTAACTTAATGCAGGCGAATTGCTCTTTTATCGTTACGGACCCATCAGGTGGTCTTTTTAAGGAATATGGAGGCTTTCTGGAATCGCAGGGTTACAAGGTGAAGAGTTTCAACTTGGACCATATGGAAAACGGAAACCATTACAATCCATTCCGGTATGTTAAGGATGACAAAGACATCGAGGTCTTGGTTACTACTCTGATTTCCAATACAACACCGCCGGATAAAAAAGGCGGTGATCCTTTCTGGGAAAAGACAGAAACGGCACTTCTCGTTGCCATTATTGCGTACTTACACCATTACGGAAAGGACGATGAAAAATCATTCAGTACCGTTATGCGATATCTTCGTATGGCGGAAATCAATGAAGATCGACCGAATGAGACTTCTGAACTGGATGCGAAATTCGAAGAGGTGAAAAAGTTAGCGGGAGATGACGCTTTTGCCTATAAACAGTATAGGATCTTTAAGATGGGCGCAGGAAGAACGCTGAAATCTATCCTGATCTCCTGCGCAGTTCGTTTGCAGGCATTCGATCTGGAGACCGTCAAAAACCTGACCGACCAGGACGATATCGATCTTGATTCTGTCGGAGATGAGAAAACAGCACTCTTTATCATTATTCCGACAGGCGAAAAAACATTCAACTTCCTGGCATCTATGATGTATTCGCAGCTTTTTCAGCGCCTCTATGGATATTGCGAAAACACCGCAGAGTTTAGCACGCTTATAGTTGATTCAGACGATCAGGTTGTGAAGACTTTTCGGGCTGACGGAAGATTGGATATGGAAAAGAAAAAGGAGCTGGCAGAACAGTTCCTTGATCGCGCAAAGAACAGCAGTATTGTCGAAAATCGAAAATACAAATGGTATGAGCTTCGAACGAATAAAGACGAGCTGGTGACCTGGCGTTATACGCAAGAGGATGCTGTCCGTGCATTAGTAAAGATTCGTCATGGCCGAGTTAAAATGAACTCGGAACAAACGAATCACGGACAGCGAGTGCCGATCCATGTTAGCTTCCTTCTGGATGAGTTTGCAAATATTGGTAAGATTCCGGATTTCCCAGAAAAGGTTGCGACCATTCGTAAGTATGATCTTTCCGTTTTTATTATTCTACAGTCCTTGGCACAGATGAAGAATCTGTACGAAAAGCAGTGGGGAGAACTTACAGGTAACTGCGATAATACGATTTATCTTGGCGGTGGTGCTGATACAGATACGACAGAATGGATCTCAAAACTTCTTGGAAAAGAAACGAGAACAATCGTTAATACGACCTTTAGTAAAGGCGGCGGCTCCACTTCCTTAAACAAGCAGGGTGTAGAACTACTTTCTCCGGCAGAACTCCGTATCATCCCAGAAGATGAATGCATTGTTATTCCGAAATCGAAATATGCATTTAAGGGAAAAAAATATCCATCGGATATCCATCCGAACCGGGAATTAGTAAAGAGTATGCCGACATATTTCTTCGATGCGGAAAAAACGACTTACCTTACTGCTTATACGAAAGGTGGAATCGGAGTCGAACAAGGTGCAATTGAAGAACATGATGAGAAGGTACAGGAAACAGAAGAAGAAGCAAGACAAAGAGCACAAGAGAATCAGCAAAAAGAGCTGAATGCAGAAGCTGCAAAGCAGAACCAGGATCCCTCCGGAAACCAGATTATGGGTAGCCCCCAAAATGCATTGTCAAATGACGCAGAAGTGGTCAGCTGCATAGAAGGAAAAGATGAAGCGGAGATTCAGGCGAATATTTGTTCTACAACGGATGAGGTCTGGGATGTAGAACGTATGGAATTTGGAGAAGCACCTGCTGAAGAGTCGGAGTAAAGCTCAAATTACCCGAAAGAAAAAAGATTTTCATCCATATTATATATAGAGAGGGCTTTGACAGATAAGCATGTTAAAGCCTTCTGTTTTTTTAATACATCGTTAAACAAGCACTTTTTGGAGAAGATATGTCGTTGCCGAACATTAGTCCTTTAGAACATACATTTGAGTATCCTTACGATCCGATTCGATTCGATCAAGAAGAGATCGAAAGGGAGCAATGGGAAGATCCGGAGCTTTCTGAAATCGATGAGGAGACGGAAGAGACGCAGGAACAGTCTGCCTTCGATTCGGAAGAAGATGAGGACTCTATTTTTGAGAGAGAGAGGAAGAAGCGCGAAGAAACGAAACCGCTCTCTATTTCTGCACACACAAATGTAGAACATAAGAACAATGAAGACGAAATTGAGGCCGTGGAAGATGAGCAGGTGAAAGTTGTATCCGGTCAGCCGATCGAGCGGGAACGGGTACAGCAGCTTTCTGTTGCTCAAAAACAGGAAATCCAGCAGGAACTGCAGGATATACAGGGACGACCGGAAGACGAAGTAGCTGCGCAGTCGGAATCTATGCAAGTGATTCTAGAGGAAGAGCAGCTAAAGATTAATTCCAGAATAGATGCGGCATACATAAGACGAGAAGAATGGATCCGACAGTCTGATAAAAAGGTTTCTGTAAAGGAGCCGAATAAGGAAGTCGCTGTAGAAGTCACACCTGGAGTGACATCCGAAAAAAATGTCGGACGGATGGTTGTTTCCGATAAGGGAAAAAATCTCATTCGATCAGAGTTAGAAGAGTCTTTCTATACGCGAAAAGACGGAGAACAGGAGAAGAAGAGAGAAGACGAAGTAGCTGCACAGTCGGAATCTATGCAAATGATTCTGGATGAAGAGCAAGCAAATAATAGTTCCAGAAGAGCTACATCATACGAAAGACGCGAAGAACGAATCAGGCAATCTGATAAAAAGGTTTCCGTAAAGGAGCCGAATAAGGACGTCGCTGTAGAAGTCACGCCTGGAGTGACATCCGAAAAAAATGTCGGACGGATGGTTGCTTCCGATAAGGAAAAAAATCTCATTCGATCAGAATTAGAAGAGTCTTTCTATACGCGAAAAGACGGAGAACAGGAGAAGAAGAGAGAAGCTGCGAAGGGAGAGATCTGGGAGGAAAAGCAAGACGATGCTGACGAAAAGAATCCTGCCAGTCCTGACCTTCAAAGAAAAACGCGCCTGCAGGTAGAAGAACAAAAAACAGTATCGAAAGCTAAGCATTCAACGGCTGTAATGCCAGGTATTTTGCCGGAGTCGCATGGACCATCCATTGCAGCAACGAAAGAAGAAAAGAAAAAGATACGTGAAGAGCTTGTTGGGGCGGGAAAGTTAGAAAAAAAAGACGTTCAACAGACAAAGAATGAATCTCCACTCTTTGAAGAAGAAACAAGTCGAACGGATCATGAGAAAATAGATTCTTATCACAAAGACAAGAATAAGAAGAGTGAATCTAAAACAGGAAGATCGGAAAAATCTGCACGAGATGTGACAGAGAAGGATGAGCTGGAACATATAAGAAAAGTTCAACGTAAGTCCCATTCTCCGAAGCCCCAAAAAAGGCAGAGAATCGCTGTACCTGCGGAACAAGACAATATCGATGCAGTAGCTGAAGGCAAACCCAATATAGTCAATGGGAAGTTGGCGGATATCGGTTCACGCCGCAATTCAAGGAAAGATGTGAATGGCCTTCGCATAGCAACCGATGTAAAGGCAGCAATCATTGTATCGAACGGAATCGGTCAGGAGGCCGGCAGAAAATATTTTGCAGGTTCCAGCAGTAAGATAATACCGGGAGGCAATTATCTTAAAGATGAAACAAGTCTTTTCCAAACGGAAGATAATTTTTCTGGTAGTTCAGAAGATGGAACAGCAGTTTCAGCTTGGAACATCTCACATAAAAGACAGAAAAAAGGAGTGACGACGGCTGCAGACAAGCTGCTTTCAATTACATCCGATTATTCGAAAAATCTTACGCAGAAAGGGGAACAAGATAACCTCTTCACAGATCCAATCGAAGCGATCTTTGAAAAGCCGAAAAAGAATAGTAAAGAGGGTACTTTGCAGCAGCCAGCAGATAAGATCATCAAGGCGAACGCAAGGTATGCTATACAGCAGAAAGAATCCGTATTAAAAGGGACAACGGATAATATAGAACCGAGAGACAGCCTGAATGTTGGCTCGCAGAAATATGACGCCAAAAGGCTGAATACGGAAAATACGGATTTCAAAAATCGACAAAAGTCATTAACAGATAAGCAGGATCAGAAGATTCTCGCTGTCGCAGCAAAGGCAGCAGCAATTTTGGTTGGCAGTGCTGCGGTTGGAACAAAGATATCATCTGCATCGAAAACAGCAGATGTAAATGGTGCCGGTATGCAGCAAAATTCTCTGCAGGCAGGGAAAAAGTCAAACCTGCAAGAAGAAAGTGTACAGAAGCAGGCGGCGGAAGAAAGAAAGGGCGAAGAGGGAAAGAAAAAGAATCAGGAGGCAGACGAACAAAAGAAGGAGAGAAATCAGCAGAAGAACCGTAAGACTTATAAGCAGAAGATTATTGCGGCAGCTCTCTCTGTAATCATTGTGATGGGCGGCGTGTTCGGTGAAAGCTACATGAATGCGACAACAAACCTGTTGCAGCTTATGCCGCATATGGCGTCTGTTAAATACGATGAGCAAGCGGATCCATTCAGTGATGCAGATGCTATGACACAGGCTGCTTATGCTACTCTACGGTCCAGAATGGAAGGAACCAAAAATAAACTGCTATATGGATCAGCAGGAGGCGCAACGGTCGGAACCGCTTACGGTGATATGGGATCTGAAGACCCGTTTGCCGGTGCGACTTGGCAGGGAAAGAAATATACCTATACTGACGATGATATCGTAAAGCTTACGCGTAAGTGTTTGTCAGAAAATGGTTATACATTAAAAGGTGTCGCATTCGAAATGTGCCAGATCTTAAATCAGCACGAATTGAACTTTACAGAGTTTTCAGATACCGGATTGGGACTTGTTGAGATGGTGAAATACAACAGAGAACGCTGGTGGGGATCGACAGGATGGAATGAAAGTGTCATGGCAAGCGGCACGGTTACAGAGCAGCAGAAAGAAGTGGTTCGAAGAATTCTAAATGGGACACGCGTGATTCCTCTCTATATTAACGAGCATGATTGCTGGTCGGATATTTCCAGTTATTCAAATGGTAGCCGGTCCAATTTGATCCCAAATCAGACAGTCATTCATAATCGTTACGGCAGTACATGGACATTCTATGCTCAGCCAAGTTCGAAAGAGGATCCGTTTGGATATACAAAGTCAGCCGTTCAGAAAGCGGCGTCACTGGGATACCGTGATGATATTACCATGGCATCCGGCACACCAATCGGAACTGGATATGACACAGGTGCAAATACATCAGGAAGTGTAATTGCAAGCTCCGCTTCGACCGGTGCGAATGGATTAACGGTGGAGAGATTTTTGGAGGAATGTCAGAAAGTCTGCGATTGGACAAGAGGGACTGAAAACAAAAATCCGGCAATCCATCATATCTACGGAAATTCCCTTTCTGTTGTCACCGAAACGAGTGGCCCCTGTGAGTATCAAACAGCCAGTGGATGGATGGGTAGAGGCGCAGGATACTATATCTCCTGTGACCGTCTAATAGCGCGTGCATTATGGCAGGCAAGAGATGTAAACGAACTATTTTGGAAAGATCAAACTCCGGAAAACGGAGGACATCTGACCTGTGGTAATGAGCGTGAGTGGCTTACAAAACATGGCTGGACGTGTGAAGCAAATAATCCGGGTGCTATTCAGCCCGGTTCAATCATACTGGTTTCTCATGTAGGAACATCTGATTATGGACACACATTTGTTGTCTCTAAATTTGATCAGGCAACGTGGACGATGGATTCCTATGATCAGGGTTCGGACGATCGTATTTACGCGAACCCCAACCAGGTACAGCCGGAAATCAATCGTTCCTGGAGCTACAATAAGACAAACTTCTATGTCTTTAATCTGACAGGATCTCAGTACGATGGCACTAAGAATCTGCCGGACTTAGAATGCAGAAAAGGTACATTTAAGGATGTTTCTGGTAATACAAGAAATCTGAACGCAGAGGAAAAAGAACGTATTTCAAAGAACGGTGTTACAGGTCTCGGATACAAAAAACGCTTGACTGGTACTGTCTATGTACAGGAAGAGGTGACAACATATTCAGAAGGTGATCTGATCGGATATGAATACCGAGATACGGTTGGACCAGATGGTGTACTTCGGTATGAACAGACACCTATCTATGAACAGATTGAATCAACCGAGTGGGTAACGGTTGAAGCTGGGACAGATACAAGGGATATCGAGATTGATGTTCAGAACCCTCAGTTAACAGTGAAATTCATAGACAATGAAGAAAATACGGAATTCACCTATGCGAATGGACACCTCTCCGTTGAATATGATGAGGATGCATTTTTTAGAAGTCTTCTCTCCGTATTGACAGCAGGTACAGATAATGACGATGGTATGTCGGCAATTGAGTTTGATACGAATCACAACGTCATTACATTGGATAATTATGACGAGGATGGGATAGGTCGAGCTGCTGAGGATCGGAAGACAGGAGACATATCTACAGGACAGACAATGTCACTTAATGAAGAAGAAAATGAAAAAGAGGAGGATGAAGAAGAAAAAAGAAAGCGTGAGTTCCGAAATCTGATTAAGCAGGAATATCTGGAATATGCATGCGACCTGTTAGATGCGGCCATACTGAAGGGAACGTATGAAGACGGAAACTTCGATGTGGAGTATACCGAAGTGAAAGACAACGGCACAACAACATGGACAGATGACAACGGAAATTCAGTTATATGCAACGAGCATTATCATCTGGAAGCTACAGTCACACTGTATGCAGGATGCAATCCGCTTGAGACTATGGAACACTCCGTATTTGGAGATGGATCTGAATGGAATGCGTCAAGAATGTCTATGATCTATCACTACTTCCAGCTGGACCGTGACACTTTTTGGGAACTCTTCCAGTTGCATGAAGTAACTTTCCTCGGAGGAAGTGGCGGTGCATTAACTGGTGTTGCAAGAGAAATCTATAACTTCCTGCATGGAAAAGGACTCAGCGACGTTTGTATTGCCGGCATTCTCGGTAATATGGCAGAAGAAAGCGGTGGTCAGAACTTTGAGACAATCAATCCAGCTGCTGTCCAGTCGAATGGAGTCGGTCACGGTATCATTCAGTGGTCAGGAGGCAGATGGAACGCTTTACAGGCATATGCGGCTTCAAGAGGCATGGTTTGGTCAGATTTAAAGTTACAGCTTGAATACCTCTGGAAAGAACTTTTTGAAGATAGACAGATTCCGCAGTTTGATCCTAACGTTTTTGCGAAACAGAGGACTCCGAGGGATGCCTGTGTTTATTTCTGGTATGCATGTGAAGTGCAGGTATCCTCGCTAAGTGCAGCAATGGGATATTGGGAATCACATGAAGTAGAAAAAGTACGAATTCCGGAAGCAGAACGTGCTTACCAGATGATGCAGACGCAGGGCTATTCAGCAGGTATGGATATCGTAGCGGAAGCAGATAAATACGTTGGAAAGATTCCATATGTATTTGGTGGCGAAAGCCTTGTGACTGGATGCGATTGCTCCGCTTTTGCTTATCTGATTCTTAAGAAAACAGGGCATTATCACGGCCCACGTTTCTACTCCGGTTACTACGGTGGTGAGAGTATCGATACGATTGCTCCACGCTATGGTGGTATTCGTATCAATTCACTTTCGGAAGCAAGAGCAGGAGACATTGTTCGCTATCAGCATCATATCGCGATTTATGATGGGAAGGGCTTAATCGTAGAGGCGCAAGGAAAAAATCATGGTATCACGCATGAGCGAGAAGTAACTTGTTCACCGATTATCAGTATCTGGAGGTTCGAGTGAGAAGAACAATCTTTATTGTAGTTGGTGTGATTGGATTCGTCCTGCTTTTTAATGCAGGACGGATCTTAGGAATGTTCGGTATGGGTAAGACAGAGCTGCCGGAAAGCTACACTTCTCTGGTGGAAAATGAAGCATGGAAAGCTGCAGGAGCGGATTCTGCAGTCTCCCTGTCGACAGAAATAATAGAGGAACTGGAGGATGCTTTTGGAGAGACAGAAAAGTTTTATTATCTGGATCTTCCTGGATATTCTGTTTTTACAACGACACTAAAAGAGCCGGAGCTGTGTGTGCTGCTCACGCGGCAGGAAGAAACTGAAACGTTCTTGGGGTATGCTTATTCGGAAACTTTGAATGCTGCAACATGTATCGACCGAACATTGGAAAGTATATTAGCCAGCCCATTAGTAGAAGGGATAAATGAGCCGATCGTTGTGAAAGATGAGTCAGACCAGACCTTTACGGGAAAAATGTGTCAGGCGGAAGTGGAAAATCAGGAATATTTCCTGTACACAGCAGCTGTACAGAAAAATGGTGTCACGGTTGTGGTTACATTGTTTGAAAAAAAAGAGACGAGGTTTTTCAGGGAGCGGGTGCTCGCTGCTACGGACGCATTTGTTACATCAAATAGTTATATCCCGGGTTCGACAAGCTGGATACCGTTTCATTCGGGGAGTTAAAGAGTGATACGGGATTCGAAAACGTATTAGTTAATCTGTTGGTCTGCTTGGACTTATCTGATTTTTACTAGAAGGGACTCTACGGTTTATGTATCGGCAATGGGCGGAAAGGGGATAGTTGTGAATTCTTTTACTGTTGATAATACACGCGAATTGAAGGGGATTGCCATCATCCTGATGCTTATACATCATCTCTGGTATTTCCCAAATAGAATTGCGGGAGGGCCACTCGCGTCTCACTTCACCATCTTTGGTATCAGTTCTGTTCAATATTTCGGAGGCTTTGGAAAGATCTGTGTGTCGTTTTTCTTCTTTCTTGGCGGTTATGGATTATACATTAATCATATAAATCAACGCTTTGATCTTATCAGAACTCTGAAAAAGCTCTATTTCTCTTACTGGAAAGTTCTTTTTATTGTTACACCCATTGCCTATCTGTTCTTCAACAGACAGCCTATCTATTGTAGCGATGAGAGGATCTGGAACAGGTTTGCGGTCTTCAGTTGGGAGCAGTTTCTGGGGAATCTATCTGGTTACAATATTACTCTCAACAGCGAATGGTGGTTCTTTACCAGCTACGTCACCGCTGTTATTACATTCCCGCTCATTGCAAAAATCATTGACTGCTGCTGCCTTGAATTGAAGCTCTTTCTGGTAATTCTCGGAAGTATCCTGGTATTCAACATTGCACCCGCATTGGGAAAAAGTGAAGTTCTTGGCACACTCAATAATAACAGCTTCCTCTATAAAACCTTTTTCTGCCAGAGCGCACCCGATATCTCCTGCTTCTGGCTTGGCGCAGTTTTTGCATCGGAGGATGCACTTGTCAAATTATACAACCGACTGAAGCAGCACCAGCTTCTTGGAACAGTTCAGGATCTGATTCTTCTTGCCATGCTCATCTATCTGCGACAGTCTTTTGTTCCTGCTGAGCTTGATCTCCTCTACGTGCCGCTTCTAATCATTGCCTGTTGGGATCTGCTTGAGAAATGTACACATCTCCGTATGCTCTTCAGAGAGCTTGGAAGACACAGTACCAATATGTGGCTGATTCACTCTTTCCTTTGCTACTATTTCTACTTACCCGCAAAAGTCGTAACTATGACAGGGAATGCACTTTTTTCCCTCCTGACACTTGGTATCGGTTCATATTTTGCGTCTCACTGCGTAGAAGGGGTATGGAGAATAATCGCCATACTCAGAAGCAAAGCAATAAAACTAATCAAATAAAAATGAACAAGGGAGAGTTGATCTGCTGTTGTGCTTTAAATGCAAAAAACGTCCGATCTTTTCGCGTTTCAAAAGATTTTCGACCATATTATAGATAAAGCCGCTAAGTATTCCTGCGAGTACAGATTTTCGGCGGAAAAGACTGTCCTGAGATAGGAATCGTATAAGCGAAGGGGGTTAAACATGGCAGGAGAGAACAGAATTCTAGATGTCATAGAGCAGTTTCAGAAGAACCCTGGCTTTGTCGTATTAGGATTTGAATACACTGACGATGAAGAGGGCAAGCATCGGGTATACCTGGATCGTTCAGAAGAACCGATGATTATCAAGATCGGAAAGACGGAGTTTACATCCGATCTACTTGATATATACAAGTCAGAAGCAGAACAGGAAGAAGTATTTTCTGAATGGGAGGCACTTCAGGCGAGAGAATTGTCGTCACTGTCTGAAGAAGAGACCAAGCGATTTCATGAATTACAGTTTAAAACAGAGGTTTTAAATTTGTTGCAAGATCTGGATGAAAGAGGTGTTTCGGAACAAATTGAGGAGAGCTACTCTGAAAAGATTGCAACTCTTAATGCTGGATTGACAGAGATGGGAAATCCGTCAGCCGCTTTTTTAAGGGGATCTATCAGAGCAGTAGCATTCCAGCTGGACGGGCACTCTATTACTGCGGAAAAAGCGCGTGATAAAGACGGGAAAGTCCACGCCTACTACACCATGGATGGAGCAGTTGTGAGGGCCGGAAGCCCCATCATGACCGAGTTTGCTGAGCTGTGGGATAAAGACAATCCTGAAAAGTTTTCTTCCACGTTTATTGACGCCTATAAAGAAAACGTCCATGCGATGGGCAGGGTCAATGAACTGACGAAACGCTTTCTTGCAAGTGATTTAGAAGAGGTTGATTTTTCGTATCACGAAGACAATCAGGAAAATGCATCGAAGGTGAAAATTAAGAGGCGGCCTGTTTTAAAAGAAAATGGTGAGTATGGGGATGAAGCCTCTATTACAATTAATGATCAGGAAATTGGAGACTCACCTAAAGATCAGCTCTTGTTTTACGATCTGGTAAAAACAGCAGGAAAAAACTTCTCATTTTCCTATGAGGGCGCTTTAGATAAGGCAATCAGCTCTCATGTACTGGATGGTCGCGAAGAAGTCTCTAACGCAAAATTACATGTTGGGGAACTTGTAGAGGATGCTATTGGAGCAGTCATTAAAAAAATGGATCTTGCACGCATAGGCCGCATGTAACTCAATTTAAAAAATACGATCGTAAAGTTTATGCGGGATAGGAAAGATACGGTAGACACAAAAAGAAGGGAGGGAATGAAAGACGATCTCCCGGGGTTAGTCGTCCGTATCGATGGAAAAAAAGTCACCAGAAAAGAACTGGAGACTTTTATTAAGAATAACAGAGAAGAGTTCTGCAATGCATTTAATGCCGAAATTGCATTGGCCATGCGAGAACGGGATATCCGAAATAAGAACTACGGTTATGGTGAAAAGGAAATTGAGGAAATCGAGAAGGCCTTTGCAAGAGATGTGAAAAAACCGGTAGAAGAGAAAACGGTAGAACATCCGAATATTGAAAACGAGAACTTTTACAATCAGGAGGTAAGAGAAGAAGACCAGCTGATGATTCGGTCGTTACGGGAGCAATACCTTGGTCACGACCTCTGGGTGAGGGAAGGGCAGATCAAGAGTAATGGACGAGCTGCGGATCAGGACGGACTTGGCTTGAGACTGGCAGAACGTAATAAGGAGATCAAGGGAAAACCTTACTTCATTGTCACGCACCATTATCTTTCAAATACAGGTAAGAAAAAAACAATTGCCTATCGGGTGCAGGTGTCATCCCATGAGAGAGAAAACAAAGGAAAAAAAGAGACATCATGGGAATTGTTCGTGAACGGTACCAGGATTACTTATGATCCGAATAAAACGACTGATTTTGGCAATCGAGATAATACGGTGGGCTTTCTGCGAACTGTTGTTGGAGTAGACCCGGATCAGTTTGAACAGAAGTTCGAAACCATGGTAGAAGAGCTGCCGCATATACAGGAGAAGCTGGAAGAGACGGAACCGTTTAAGGCATTTTTGGATTCCAACGAGAAGGAACTGTCTGTCCCGTTTGAAG
Source organism: Eubacteriales bacterium (assembly GCA_030527765.1). Next base: position 6,141 of record JAUNAE010000003.1, on the reverse strand, counting down.
AAGAAGATGGTACAAGCCATACTTTATCGATCTATAAGATAAAGGAAGAAAATGGAGAAGAGCAGCTGGCTTATAAACTTGACCATGTCGAGATTGATGAGGCAAACAAAGCAGACTTTTACTCCGCAATAATTGCTGCAGGCGGAATTCAGGAGGGTAGTAGATTTCTGGAGGAAATGCAGAAAGCTATTAAGCTTCGAGAGCAGGTAAGAGTTCGCATGAAGCTTTTGGAAAAGTATGAGAAGAAAACAGGACTTCCACTTAAAGAGCTGGATAAGAAAGATGAACTGGATACAGTCATGCGGGAAGCGTTATCGCTTAAGAAACGTGAAGAAGTGGAAGATATGCTGGTCTGGTTTAATACGGAGAGAATCAGTTCTGTCGAACAGCTTGTAGACAATCTGCATACCTATCACACAGCTTTCCAGAAGAACAATGTATATGAGATCAACGGCCAGAAGTTAGAGGTCCTGGCGGAATATGACGAAGAAGATTTCAAAGAACTTGGACAATGGATGAAAAAGAACGGAGCCAGGTTGGCTAAGGGGATCTTAAAGGCTGGCTCACGTGATTTTATTCATGAAGCAAAATCCCTTGTTAGACGTGCTCCACATGGGTTTGCAAGAGTTATGAAGATCATCGTCCCGCAGGTAGCTGTCGTTATGGATGGAAAACAGGTCCCGATGAGATAATCCGGAATTTAAGAAAGGAGAAATAAGATGGCATCTATTAAAGATCTTGCGGGGAAGCAGGCATCATCAACTTTAACAGAACAGTCTCTTGTACAGCCGGAAAATGCATCCGGTACACTGCTGAATGACGCTGCATCATCGGCAGTGAAAACTATTGCACCTGCCGCTATTGGAGCAACTATGACAAAAGCAGGTTTTAACATTCTGAATAAGAACCTGTTGGAAATTGAATAAGTGGAGGGAAGAGTATGGCTGCAGAAATAAGTCTTAGAGAATTGCATCGTGCTCACAAGATAAGTGAAGTTGGAAGAGTGATGTCTTTACAGAGGCCGGAACAGGAAAACTTTATGCAGCAGCCGTACGCAAGATCTCTTGCTCCTAGAGAAGCAGTGGGGAGCAAAGGAGTGAGAAGAAGAAATCTTGAACACAAGGATCGATAAGGAGAAAAATATGGAACAGGAAAAGAAAAAAGAAAAGAAGACAGTGGAAGTTCCTTCAGTTGAGTCAAAGGCTACAGCACAGTCCACACCGGATGTTGGATCACTTGCAGGAAAGAAACAGGTGACAGGTAAGACAATGGCTAAATCTCTTGGAGGTGGTGTGGCAGCAATGGGAAAATTCGCTGCAATGGAAGTGTATCGTGATACAAAACAGATTGCAAAGGACGGAGTGAAGAAGCTTGAAAATACGGGAAAAAAGGCGACAGAAACGTTAATGCACGAAGCGGAGCAGGGAAGGTAAGGTGCCCTCATGGGAGTAGTAGGATATGCGCTTAGTAAAATAAATTATAAGCGTAAGAAAACACAGAGAAAAATCAAAAAGGCTGCTTTTCATGCGGTGACCAATGCTGGAAAAGAGGCCGGAAGTGACTCGATGTCCTTGGTGAAGGGTGGCATTTCCAATGCAGAAAACGTTGTGACAAAGACATATGAGAAGACAGCACAATCCACAACCATTGAACAGCAGACGAGAGATGATCAGAAAGATATGGCCTCTCTTCGCCAGGCAAATGCGAGCAAGTCCTTACTTGAAAAATCGATGGGAGGAGCATTAGCTGCAAAGGATCATGTTCGAAAGAAAACGGACGAGCGTGTTGGAAATCTTCTTGCACTGACAGGCCACAATGGATTGGCTATGGTACATAAGATGAGATCATCCATACAGACGAAGGTAACAGATACCACGAAAGACATCACGAATCGTGCAGAGGAAAGTGTCAAGGGGGATGAGCGATGAGTAAAGAAATTCCGGAAAGTGCGAAAGAGCGAATATCGGCGATTGCACAGGACATAGATAGTAATCAGGCGTTAAGAGAAGCTCTCGTAGAAGGATATAAAAATTATCAAAATTCAAGAAATAAAATTCTTGGCATAGTTCCGTCACAAATTCTCGGTACAGATCAAATTAGAAATCCTAGTAATAGCGTTACCATTGATCCGAATAATAGTCATTTACATATAACTACCGTGAGTGCTGCTTCAAGCATGGAGATCTGTTATGCATACGCGTCAGAAGAGAATAAGAGTGTATTAAACGAATATATTCAGACGAAGTATAACGACACGTCGCTGTCCTTTGAGAACTTTATTAGCGAAGGGTTAGATGATTATGACTATAAAGGTGATATGGCTTTAAAGGTATCGATGGCAGATATCATTAAAGACGATGATGTATACGATAAGCTGAAACAGGAGTTTGAAAAGGAATATAAAAATCTTAATGGAGAAGATGCAGATGTTCCGAATCTGGATGACTATCTAAAAAGCAATACATACACATCGGAAGGCTTGAAATGGATGCCTGGTGGTTCAAAGCAGACAGAAGATGTGCAGAAACTATGGGGGGACATTGTAACACCGCTTACAAAGGCTGCAGCTTCAGTAGAAGCGGAAAATCCCAATTTAAATGTTGATTTGAGTAAAACGATTGAGGAATCGACGGATGCAGTTTCGAATCCAGGTCTTATAGATTACAGCAAGACAATTTCCAAAATTCCTTTATTTGGAAACATTTATGATGGAGTAAAAGGGGTCGCTAATCTCCTGTTGGATAAAGTTAATTTAATGGGAGTGCTGAGCCAGTTAGAGGAAGACTTTAAAAATCTTATTGATGCGGAGTCGTTTCACAGCTCTGTCGCATCGCAGCTTAATACAGCAATATCTAACAATACCTTATCAGAAGGAGAACAGGAGTTTTTTTCGAGAGTAAAGGAAAAAATCATAGAAAAAGATAATAACCCTTCGGCTGAAAATAGAATTCTTGCTCAGGATTTGTCTTCTCTCAGTGATAAAAACAAAGAGATGATCAAGAATGCAACTGAAGAGGTATTGAAGGAAACAAATTATAAAACATCCCTAGAGCTTTATATGGGCGCTGTTTCTGGAGAATACCAGGCAAGAAGGCGGGATATTAGTGTATCAGACGCGATTAAAAATAATGGAAACGGCGCTATACAGAACCTTTCTATTGAAGATGGGGTCAGCGAAAATCTGAAGACTGTGTTGGATGCTCCCACAAATCAAGACGGGGATATCCTAATTTCTTACAGGCAGGTCGTAAACGACAAGATTCAGGCTATGGAAGCGTTCTCTGATGGAGGTAATCTCTCTGGGATGACGGTTGGGGAATATTTTCAGCGTCGTCTTTCTCTTGAGGAAGAGATTGATAAAGACGGAAAAGAAGGTTTCCTTGCTGAATTGGAGAAATCCGGAATTGCAGAGAAAGAAATGTCATCAATTACTGTACAGGACGTCATTGATCTGAAAGACGTTGCAGATGCAAAGGCAATTGATTCAGCTCTTATAACACCGGACACAGAATCGGTTGAGATGGTTCGTAACAGTCAATTAAAGGAACTTGTTGCTTCACAAGAAGATTTGGATCTGACAGTTTCTGAATATCTGGCGGATATGAAGGAAACGGGACTTCTTAATGCTCCGGATGAACTGACGGATCAGATTATGGAGACTGTATCCAAGATGGGATATGGTGACAAGAAGCTTTCAGAACTTGAGTTGGAGGATTTTAAGGCATTATCAGAAATTCAGGTGGAAGAAAAAACATACCGCATTGCAATCAATGAGACTTATCTGGAGAGTGTAAAGAAAGTAGAAGAGGATAAGAAAAAGATCGAGAAAGGAGATGAAGGATTAGTGGCAAAAGAGTCGAACCCGTCATCTCTTAATCGTTCGAGTAAGGCATCTTCGTCTATGCTCAATAAATCTCTTGGAGACGCTGGTAAGCCTGAACTTCCAAAGTTCGAGAATCCGCTTGAAAAGAATCTGACAAAAGATGCAGTAGAAAAAGTACCGCAGATCCCGGAAGCGTCAATTGTTGGAAAGGCTGCGGGGGTTGTGCAGAAAGAAGTATCACGTTCGCTGAAAAAAGAAAAGTCCAAGCTTATGGAGCAGAGTTTAGGCTCGTCACTGAAAGAAAGCAAAGCAGAGAAAAAAGAAAAGACGAAGGAAAGCGTGCTGGATAAATCAATCTCTCGCTAAAATATTAGGTTCAAAATGAGGAAGAAAATGAAGAAAAGTTGCAACAAAGTGATAAGAGCAATTTGGATGATGGCAATCGCATTAGTTATGCTGTTTTCGGTTATGACAGTTAGTGCCGCGGCAAGTCCGACGGTAACTGGTGCCGGACATATGCAGAAACTTGGCTGGAGAAATAAGTCCGGCGAGATCATCGGTGTGACAGGTCAGAGTCTTCGAATGGAGGAATTTAGACTGAATCTTTCAAAGAAAGATGCGACCGGAGACATTCAGTATCGTTCTTATGTACAGAAGAGTGGCTGGGAATCAAGTTGGAAGAAGAATGGAGCAACGAGTGGTACAACGGGGAAATCCCTTCGTATCGAAGCAGTTCAGATCAAACTGACCGGAAATCTTGCTGCAAAATACGATCTTTATTATCGAGCTCACACAGAAAAGTTTGGTTGGCTTGGCTGGGCAAAGAACGGAGCATCTGCAGGAACCGGAAAATACAACTACCGTATCGAGGCAGTGCAGATCAAACTCGTCAAGAAAGGTGCATCTGCACCAGGTAGTACGAGCAATGCATATCGCACAAAGACGACCACAACGACCACATATGAGCGCTACTGGGTAACATCCAATCACTTTTACCATACAACACAGAATACACTGGGCCATTATAAGACTATTGATGCTGCAAAGCAGGCAATTTCAAAGGTAGCATCGTCAACAAGAGACGAGTGGTATGTCTACGACCGTACTGCTAAGAAGATGGTTTATCCTGTTCTGACTACCAATAAGCAGAAGATCGATTTCCTTGTGAAATGGGTCAAGGCAATTGCAAATGACAACAAACACGTTTATAGCAGCGTGGGCGAATTATTTGCCGATAATATGACTCTTTCCACAACAGCGCCGTTACCTGCCAGATGGGGAGTATATGGCAACTATTCCTGCTCTACTTTAATCGAAATTGGTTTTGAAATTTCCGGATACACGAATCTTAGGGAGATCTGTAGAAAGAACAATCTTCGTATGAACGCTTATTTCGGAAGGCGTGTTGGATATAATTCAACAACTATGGTCAAAGCGATGCAGCTGTCCAGAAAATTCAAGGAAGTGACAGCTACTTATCGCAGTAAAGGATATGGGTCCTTAAAGCCGGGTGACATTTTGTTTACAAGTGGCGAGGGACATGTAGCGATCTATGTCGGTAATAATCGCTGTGTAGAAGCTGTCGGGTCTGGAATCGTTACATCAACCTGCGGATCAAGATGGGGAAGAGTGATGAGACCCACAACGTGAATTTCAAACCGCATAAGAGACAAGGGATCCCGGGGAGAAATCCCTGGGATCTTTTGTCTCTTAATTTGCAGCAATACGAATGCGATAACACGAGCATAGTCTTGTGACGAAATTTATGGTGTCTCGTTATAATGTTCATTTTTTAGAGTAGTGAACAAATGGGTTTTTCCTTATAGATGCAGCATTTTCTTCCATATCATATAATGTTCACGATTTTCCAGAGATGCAAAAAATAAGGATGTCTTTTTTCGGCACAAATCGGTATACTATAAGAAATACTGTGGGGGTATCTACGAAAGGTGATTTATTATGGCAAGAAAAAAAAGTGAGGTACAAAAATCCAGCGTACTTGTAACAGCGCGAGTAGATGAGGATGTAAAGTTGCAGGCAGAGAAAATTCTGGATAAACTAGGAATCACAATACCAACGTTCATCAATATTTCATTGCGTCAGGTTTTGATTCATAAAGGAATTCCGTTTGATCTGGTAGTTCCGGATGAAGTGATAGCCGATGATAATTTGGAAGAGGATATCGAAGAACAAAACTGAAAGAATACACAAAAAGGGGACGGGATTGAACCGTCTTTTTTTTGTGCCAATAATATCTAAAAAGGTCGCCGATTGTAAAATGAAGTTGCACACTTAATACAAAAAATGATCCACAGGTT
>JAUNAE010000622.1 GCA_030527765.1 Eubacteriales bacterium | reverse complement strand
AGGATGTACGCACAGAGCTGGCGTCCCGTCATATCATTGACCATAAAGTCAAACAGGAGAAAATGGTATAAATAAGAAACAGGCCGCTTCAGCGGCCTGTTTTTGCGTGCAAATTATTTTTATGCGACCAACCATTTGTATTTTTCCACACTGTACAGGGGAATGAAGGGAAGGAGGATAGGTACGGTCTTGACGTACTTCTGATATTCGGGATCTTTGCCATAGTTTTTGTTCTGGCGGATCTCCAGACGACGTGCGCCGCTGAACATGACGAAGATAATACCGATATAACCGGTGAGAACAACAGCCCACTACCATCCTGTCACAGCCCCGAAGCCGGAAATCAGGACACCAGTCCAGAAGATCATTTCACCTAAGTAATTGGGGCAGCGGACGATAGTATAAAGTCCAGTGTCCACAAACCGCTTGGGGTTGATCTTCTTCGCTGCATTCTTTTGGATGTCTGCGGCAGATTCCAGGGCAATGCCGAAAACCATGACCACAGCACCCACCCACGTCCACACATTGGTGCCAGAGCCATTGTGGAGGCGGTAAAATACGGGAGCGATCTGGGTTACATAGAGGACTGCACAGGTGATCCAAATGGCAATCTTAACACCGAAGGGAACATCCTTACCCTGCTTGATTTCACCTACCATGTTCTTGGCGTAGGAACTGCTTTTCATTTCACGGTAGGCCAGGTATCCGCCCAGGCGGCAGCCGTAGCAAGCAAAAATCAGGCAGCAGACGATCGTTCCGGCGGTCAGGCCCTGATTATAAAGCAGCAGCATAGCCAGGCCTTCTGCTGCGATGGAGAAGCCATAGCCCAGAGAAATGAACCAAACGTAGTTTTTAAAGCCGATGGAGCTGACTACCATACATACGGCGAACAGCAACCAGAAATTCAAAGGTAATACCATAACGATTCTCCTTTTTCATAGTGTAAATTCACGAAGTCCTGCCTTATCCAATACGATGACGCCAATCATAAGCAAACCTTGCCCAACACAGTTGATGGTCTGTTCTGTCCAGTTGACCCAGGCTTGGGTAGAGTCTTGACCAGACATGGCGCCCATACCCATGGAACAAAGGAAGGAGAGGATGAAGAAGGCGGATGCCCATTTCTTCTTCATTTTAAATGATACGATGCTGAGAACACTGCAGATACAGCCAAGTCCAACCACCATCATGGAGATGAAGATGCCGGTACCTTTGAATACCGCAGGTGCAATGGAAAACAGAGGGATATTTTTCTTGACCAGCATCAGCATGATGCCAAGGCCGGACAGCAGAAAACCGATGGACTGCAGCGGCAGCATCATGGAATTCAGTGCAGCAAAGTCGCAGATCCCTGCTGCGTACAGCAGTTTCCAGGTCGCCTTTAGGAACCCGGCTACGAAAATATCGATGGTTCCTGCGGCAAATAGGGCAAAATAGCTTTTTCGCATTTTGTCATAGAGGTCACGCTGTAATAAGGCTGCAGCGTATCCGAAAAACAGCACAGGCAGGAAGTCTACCAGTGCCATGGGGATGGTTAACTGGTACATAACGATATCTCCTTATTTTTTATTTTTCTCTTTGGCGCGTTTGTCGTTGATGATCTTCATTTCTGCGGCGGTGATCAGGGTACAGTTGTTCTCTCTTGCCCATTCCACACAGCCCTTTAAGACCAAGGGCAGGAAGACACGGGGCACATTCAGGACGGTTTCCAGAGCATCGTCGGTGAATTTGACAGTGTCGTCAGCCCGGTCGGCAGCATAGCGGACAGATTCC
>JAUNAE010000132.1 GCA_030527765.1 Eubacteriales bacterium | reverse complement strand
ACAGCCACGGCAATAAACAGACAAGGTAATAATCAGTTAAGGCGATCACCAGTCAAGTTAAATCGCGAATCTCAGTCGGGGATTTAGACCCCCACTGAGATGAAGTAAAGAATACAAGGAGACGAGAATCATGGAAAAATATTTAGATACAACGTTAACAGCGAAAGAGCGTGCAGAGGATCTGCTTTCCAAAATGAGCCTGGAGGAAAAAATGGCTCAGGTTAACTGTGTACTTGTTCCGAGAGACCGCGTAGAGGTTCTTGAAGAATACGCACCGTATGGAATGGGCGAGATTTCCACTCTGGAAGTTCGTATGATGGAAACGAGAGAAGAAGTCTGCAAGTGGCAGACCGATATTCAGAAGATTCTTATGGAAAAAAGCCCTCATCACATCCCGGCAATTTTCCATATGGAAGGTCTCTGCGGAAGCTTCATTCAGGATGGTATGAGTTTCCCATCCGGAATCGGCCGTGCATCCTCCTTTGACCCGGAACTTGAGCAGAAGATTGCAGAGATTGTAGGACGACAGGAATGTGCTACCGGTTTTACCCAGACACTGGCACCGGTTCTTGATATCTCCAGAGATTCCCGTATGGGACGTCAGGGAGAGACCTACGGAGAGGACCCGACACTTGCCGCAGCTATGGGAACCGCTTACGCAGAGGGACTCAATCAGGCCGCAGCAGGCGGAAGACACCAGGAAGGTGTGGCAAAACACTTCTTCGGTTTCCACAACTCCGAGGGTGGAATTCACGGTGCAGCCAGTGATACCCCGGTTCGTCTGCTGAATGAAGTTTATGGAAAACCGTTCCAGGCTGCCATCAAAAACGCAAATCTGAGAGGCGTAATGCCTTGCTACAATACCTTTGACGGGGAGCCGGCTTCCTGCTCCGAGTACATGCTGACAGAAATTCTGAGAGACGAGATGGGATTTGACGGTCTTGCAGTATCTGACTACAGCGCTATCGAAAACATCCACAATGTACAGAAGATGTTTGAGACTATGACAGATGCAGGTCTTCATGCAATGGAGGCAGGTATGGATATCGAGCTTCCGATGAGTCGTGGATATAACAACGAACTCATGGAAAAATTCCGCACAAGAGAGGCGGATGTGAAGGTACTGGATCGTGCCGTACAGAGAGTTCTGGAGGCAAAATTCCGTATGGGACTCTTCGAGCATCCTTTCGCAATGACCGGTGAAGAATACGACGCAGCTTTCTTCCATGAGGAAGATGCAGAGGTGACTCTGAAGTCCGCACGTGAATCTCTGGTACTTCTGAAGAATGAGAATCAGGTACTTCCTCTGAATGGACAGAAGAAGATTGTGGTAGTCGGACCGCATGCAAATAATGCCCGCAGCTTCTTCGGAGGCTACACCCACATCAGTATGGTAGAGGCAACTCATGCCGTAGCAAACTCTATTGCAGGCATCGGTGATGCGGCAGTGAACCAGGAAGATAAGAAAGTCAAATTTGTCCCGGGAACACAGATTCAGTCTGATGAAACTGAAGAATTCGATCAGATTCTCAAACTGATCAAACCGGACTGCAAAAACCTTGTGGAAGAACTGAGAGAACGTCTTCCGGAGGCAGAAGTTGTTTATTCCTATGGATATGCCGTTGCCGGAGATGACCACAGTCATTTTGAAGAAGCTCTGGAAGCAATGAAGGGTGCAGATCTGTGTATTCTGACGCTCGGTGGAAAACACGGTTCCTGTTCCGTTGCTTCTATGGGAGAAGGTGTGGACGGTGTCGACATTAATCTTCCGGAGTGCCAGGACGCCTTTCTTCTGGAAGCCAAAAAGGCAGGAATTCCGCTGGTTGGTATTCATTTCAACGGAAGACCGATTTCCAGTGATGTGGCAGATGAGTGTCTGGATGCAATTCTGGAGGCATGGAATCCTTCCGAGGCAGGCGCACAGGCCATTGTGGATGTGCTGACGGGAGAAGTAAATCCGAGCGGCCGTATGCCGGTTTCCACAGCAAGATGCGCAGGGCAGATTCCGATCTACTACAATCATCCAAGTGGAAGCTGCTGGCATCAGGGAGCAAGCATTGGTTTTGCAAACTACGTGGATATGAGTCATCAGCCGAGATACCATTTTGGCCAGGGACTTTCCTACACGACATTTGCATATGAGAATCTCACGGTAGATAAGACAGAAGTTTCTCCGGAAGATACTTTCCGGGTAAGTCTGGATGTCAAAAACACAGGCAGCGTGGATGGAACAGAGATTGTACAGCTCTACCTGAAGGATGAGTTTGCAAGCATGACCCGCCCGGTTATGGAGCTCGGCGGCTTTGCAAGAGTGGATCTCAAGGCTGGAGAGAGCAAGAAGGTAATCTTTACCGTATCCCCAACCCAGCTGGCATTCCTTGACCGCAAGATGAACTGGATCGTAGAGAAAGGAAAAATGCTCCTCATGGTCGGAGCGGCATCCAATGATCTCCGTCTGAATGGAGAAATTCATGTAAATGAGACTGTTGTTATTCGAGGAAGAGACCGCAAATTCTATGCTGACGTGAAGATCTCAGAATAATAGATCCAGATTAGGTAAGAAAAGATACAGAGTTCGGCAGAAGAAAGTTGCTTCGCAACTGCCGAACTCGCGCGCGAATCCTCTTACGAGATTCGTGATTTAAATAATCAAAGAGGAAATCGATATGATAAAGAATGCGAATTGGATTACCACATCCCGGGACTTTGGTGATGTGAGCCCGGTTTTTACAAAAGAATGGAATTGCACAAAGAACATTGCACATGCAGAGCTTACCATCACAGCTCTTGGTGTGTATGAGGCTTCTTTAAACGGAAAAAGAGTGGGAGATTATATTCTGGCTCCGGGCTGGACTGCTTACGACAAGAGACTTCAGTACCAGACTTATGATGTTACAGATTTACTGCAGGAAAAGAACCTCCTGAAAGTCACTATTGGCAAAGGTTGGATGCGTTCTCCAATGCCGGGATGGTTTGAGTCTGAGGCGAAAAGTATGCGTGCGGCACGTCCGGCGGGACTTCTCGCGGAACTAACAATTCAGTATGAGGATGGTGCGGTAGACAACTTTTCTACGGATGAAAGCTGGAACTGTCAGGAAGGTCCGGTTCGCTTCAGTGAAATTTACGACGGCGAAACCTATGATGCCCGACTGGAAGAAAAAGGCTCTGAGAAAGAGCCGGTGCAGCTTCTGAACTGGAGCAAAGACATTCTGCTTCCCCAGGAGGGAGAAATCATTCGTGAGAAAGAGCGGGTATGCGCAAAACGAATTCTGACAACACCGGCCGGAGACGTTCTTGTGGATTTTGGACAGGAAGTAACCGGATATGTGGAATTCACAGTAGATGCTAAGGCAGGGGATGTCGTATCGATTCTTCACGGGGAAGTGCTGGATAAGAATGGCAACTTCTACAATGAGAACTACCGCAGTGCCAAGGCAGAGATTCGCTATATCTGCAAAGAGGGCAGACAGACCTGGCATCCGATGCTTACCTTCTTTGGCTTCCGCTATCTTTGTCTCAAAGAGTTTCCGGGAGAAGTTCGCCCGGAGAATTTCACAGCCATTGCCGTTCGTTCTGACATTCGAAAGACCGGAAATCTTCACTGTGGAAATGAGAAACTGAACCAGTTGTTTTCCAATATTTTCTGGGGACAGAGAGACAACTTCCTGGACGTGCCGACGGATTGTCCGCAGAGAGATGAGCGTCTTGGCTGGACCGGAGATGCTCAGGTATTCGTGAAAACAGCAAGCTACAATTATGATGTAGAGAAATTTTTCTTCAAATGGCTTCATGATCTTGCGGCAGATCAAAGAGAAGACGGCTCTGTGGGACAGGTGATTCCAGACTACCTGCCGGACGATCTTCCAAGTGCAGCCTGGGGAGATGCAGCAGTTATTTGTCCGTGGCAGATTTATGAGACATACGGAAATGCAAGAATTCTCTCAGATCAATTTGAAAGTATGAAGAAGTGGGTGGATTTTATCACAGATACCACAACAACGGAGAATCTCTGGACCGGCGCAGCTCACTGCTTTGGAGACTGGCTTGGACTGGATGCGCCATCCGGAAGCTACAAGGGTTCCAGTCGGGATGAACTGATCTGCAGTGCCTTTTATGCGTATTCCACCTCTCTTCTTGTAAAAGCCGGAAAGGTCCTTGGAAAGGATATGACTTCTTATGAAGAACTGTACGAGAGAATTGTAGAGGCTTTCCGCAGCACGTATACAGAATTCAAGACACAGACAGAATGTGTGCTTGCCGTTCAGTTCCGTCTGGCAGAAAATCCACAGGCAGTGGCAGATCAGCTGGCAGAGATGGTTATTCAGGATGGAAAACGCATTCGCACCGGTTTTGTGGGAACTCCTTATATTCTTCACGCACTCAGTGATTACGGACATGGAGAACTTGCTTACGACCTTCTCCTTCGGGAAGAATATCCTTCCTGGCTGTTCTCTGTGAACCAGGGAGCAACGACCATCTGGGAACACTGGGATGGAATTATGGAAGACGGAGGTTTCTGGAGTGCGGATATGAACTCCTTTAACCACTATGCATATGGCTCCGTAGCAGATTGGGTGTATGAAAAAGCGGCGGGAATTATGCCCATGGAGGCAGGTTTCGCCCGTATCCGAATTGCGCCACTTGCAGATCAGAGAATGGGACATCTGAGTGCGTCCATTGAGACCAGGAATGGAATCGTAGCCTCTTCCTGGAAGGTTACACCGGAAGGAATCCGCTATGATATCAAAACCCCTGTAGATACGGAAGTTGTGATCGATGGAGTACATTATGAGGTAGCCGCAGGAGAGTACACCTTCTGGGGTAAATAAGAAAGCGTTTTTGTTAAGGTATGCTTCGTAACTGGGAAGGTACTGAACAGATACTGAACAGGTACGAAGCATTCTGTGTAATGATACATTGCTGTGGATGAGGAATACTCTGCAGGATAAATGGAAAAGAGGATGGAAACATGGATATAGAGAAACTGATTTCTGAATTAACCCTGGAAGAAAAAGCCGGTCTTTGCTCAGGAAGAGATTTCTGGCACACAAAAGCGGTGGAGAGACTGGACATTCCGGAAGTGATGATGTGTGATGGACCTCACGGTTTGCGTAAACAGGTCGGGGAGGGAGATCATCTTGGGATCAACGCAAGTATTGAGACCAACTGTTACCCGACAGCCAGTGCCCTGGCGTCCAGCTTTGACCGGGAAGTACTCCATACACTCGGAGAAGAACTGGGAAAAGAGTGCCAGGCAGAAAATGTCGGTATGCTTCTGGGACCGGGACTGAATATGAAACGAAGCCCACTCTGCGGAAGAAACTTTGAATACTTTTCGGAAGATCCTTATCTTGCAGGAGAACTGGGGGCTGTTTATATCGAGAGTCTTCAGGGAGAAGGAATCTCTGCCTGTGTGAAGCATTTTGCAGCAAATAATCAGGAGACAAGACGTATGAGCGGCAGCAGCCAGATGGACGAGCGTACGCTTCATGAGATTTATTTGCCGGCCTTTGAGGCAGCGGTCAAAAAAGGAAAGACACGAAGCGTGATGTGTGCCTACAATGCAATTAATGGAACATTCGCTGCAGAGAATAAAGAACTTTTGACCGATATCCTGCGAAAAAACTGGGGATTTGAAGGCTTCGTTGTAACGGACTGGGGTGCAGTAAAAGACCGGGTGAAAGGACTGAAAGCTGGTCTTGATCTGGAAATGCCGGGAGGCCCGGGAACTCAGGATGCCAAAATTGTGGCAGCAGTGAAAAGTGGAGAACTCCCGGAAGAAGTGCTGGATGAAGCCGTACGAAATATGCTGACCTTTGTTCGGGATTACCAGAAGCTTCGCCGGGAGAATGTGACCGTAGACCGGGAGGAACACAAGCGTCTTGCCGGAACTCTGGCAGAGCAGTGCGCCGTACTTATGAAAAATGAAGAAGAGCTTCTGCCGCTCTCAAAAGAAGAGAATATTCTGTATGTAGGAGAGTTCGCAGAGCATCCGAGATATCAGGGAGCCGGTAGCAGTCACATCAATGTGCCGCATCCGGTAAGTGCACTGGAAGCAGCAGAGAAGTCCGGACGGAAGGCTGCCTATGCAAGAGGTTTTGACATTCACGAGCAGGAGAGCGAAGAAGAACTGATCCGTGAAGCAGTCGAAAAAGCAGCAAAGGCAGACAAAGTCGTTATTTTTGCCGGACTTACGGATGTGTACTAATCTGAAGGAGGCGACAGAGAGTCTCTGGCCATGCCGGAAAACCAGAATCGTCTCATCAACGAAATTGCCAAAGTGCAGAGCAACATCATACTTGTACTTCATGGTGGTTCTCCTGTAGAGATGCCATGGATTTCCAAGGTAAAAGCCATTCTTTGTATGTATCTCGGAGGCGAGAATGTGGGAACTGCAGCGGATCATCTGCTGTATGGAGACGTGAGTCCAAGCGGCAAGCTGGCAGAAACATGGCCTCTTCGTCTGGAAGATACGCCGAGTTACCTGAACTTCCCGGGAGAAAACGGAGTTGTCACATACGCTGAGGGAATTTACATGGGATATCGTTATTACGATAAGAAAAACCTCGATGTGCTGTTCCCATTTGGCCACGGACTTTCTTACAGCCGGTTTGCCTACAGCGATCTGCAGGTAGACAAGCAACAGATGCAGGATACGGAAACACTGGTTGTGTCTGCAAAGATCAAAAACACCGGAAAGATGAAGGCGAAAGAAGTGCTCGAACTCTATGTGAAGAACGGGAAGTCCGATGTGAGACGTCCGGTTCGGGAACTGAGAGATTTCCAAAAAGTGGAACTTGCACCGGGAGAAGAGAAAGTGGTGACATTCCGCCTGGATGGCAGAGCTTTTGCCTACTATGAGACAAAGATTCATGATTGGTTCGTGCCAACCGGAGATTATGACATTGAGATTGGAGCTTCCAGCAGAGACCTGAGACTGCATACCACCGTTCATGTCACCGGAACAAGAGAGATTCCGATGACCTACACCCGCATTTCTACGGTGGCGGATCTCATGAAAACCGAAAAAGGTCGAGGATTCATGGAAAAAATGCTCGCGGGAAGAGCGAAGAGAAGTCAGGAAGCAGCAGAAGAAAACCGCAAGAACATGGGAGAGGGAAGCGAGAAGATCGTACAGAGTATGATGTATGAGATGCCTCTGGGTTCCCTGGTAACCTACGGAGCTGTGACAGAAGAGCAGCTGATTGGCATTCTGCAAATGCTGAATGAGAAATAAACACTAAGATTCGAAACAGAGTCGGGAATCAGAGCATGGAATATGTGTTCAGAATAGAATAAGCCTAAGAGAAGTTGAATACAAGAAATGAAAAATATAAGAAAGGAGTGTCGCAGCAACTGCGGCACTCCTTTCTTTATAGGGGGGTATCGAAACATGTGATGTAAGGCTTTGAGAGGACAACTTACATCATTTGATAATTACGATGGTTTGAAAGCGGACATTTCTAATCTACTTCAATGCTTTGGAACGAAAGCTGCGATACAGTCTGTACTTATAACTTAAATTCCCGGAAATCGAAGGAGCCTTCCCCCTGGAATCGGAAATAAAGTGCATAAGTTCCGTCTGGAAGAGGAAGGAATGTGGATAATTCCTGCCATTCCTCGGAATCCGCAGTTACTTCCACCTCACCGACTTTGTACAGAGGTGCGTTGATGAGCGGAAGATCGTCAGAAGGAAGGTCCGGAACCGGAGTTTCCTTTGGGGAAACAAAGACTGTGAGAGTTCCTTTTGCCTTGCCTCGAATGCAAAGAGAGGAAAGAGCGGAATCCTCGAAGGAAAAGTACTTGTATCCCATCACAGAGCCGTCAAGAACATTGCGAATAAACTGATGAGGGTGTTCCTGATCAGAAGCAATCCGTTCTTTGGTAGGCTCAATATCCAGACCATCCTGACAGAAGAATGGGTAATCCATTTTCATTGCCATAGGGTGAGAAAATTTTACGCCGTCTTTTCCCAACAGGCAGCAGGCAATACTTGCGGGATAGCCTCCCTTTCCACAAAGAGCGCCCGGGTTCATTCCCTGAGAGGTCACTTCGACCTGAGGAATCCGGCCGTCCTCTGTGAAGAAAATTTTCTCCGCACAGCCCTGGCGGCTGTAATTGGTGCGGTTCGTCTGGCGATGATAGAAGACATACCACTGTCCATTTGCACACTCAATTCCACCGTGGGTATTTCCAAGGGCATTTAAGCCTTCCTGCTCGGTACGTCCATTCAGAAAAATATCTCCGATGTCGACCAGTGTTCCACCGAATTGATATCCTGAATCCGGGCGGTCGCTGATGCAGTAGCAGAGCTCATGGCTTCTGACAGAAGAGTATACGAAATAATATTTGGATCCGATTTTTCGGATAGAACTTGCCTCAAAGAATTCATGTCCCTTGAAATCCTCGGTCTCATCTCGGAGATCCGGAAGAAGTTTTCGAGGTTCGGTTTTTAATGTAAGCATATTGTTCTCAAGCGTCATCACCTGAGAACATAAGTTGTCTGCTTCATAATCCAGACTCATAGGAGCATTTCCGGAGTAAAGATAGATCTCACCGTCATCATCCACGAAAATTCCCGGATCAAACTGGCACTTATCACCGTCCTTCTTTCCGAGAGGAGTGCCGTCCTTGTGCTGTACCAGACCGTGGTAGGCAAAAGGACCATTTGGAGTGTCACTGACAGCGACACCGATTTCCGAAAGAAAATCAAGACAGTAATAAAGGTAATAGCGCTTGTCCGGTCCGCATACCACATCCGGTGCCCACATGGCATGAACGCCTTTTGGATTCAGATCCTCCGGACGCTTTGGCTCGATTCCGAAGAGCAGCGTCTGCTCCGGAGCATCCTCAGGGATATTCTGGTTTCGAGGATCCTGGTTTTTGCGGTAAATGACACCTTCGTATTTCCAGTCGGTCAGATCGGTAACCGGAGCAGAGTAGCAGACATAGTCGTTCAGACAGAATCCCGCAGAGTCAAAACGGTCATGGCTTCCGTAAAGATAGAGGCGATCCCCAAATACATGGGGCTCCCCGTCCGGTACATATTCGAAAGAAGGAAGATACGGATTATATATTTGTTTCATAACGTTTACCTCGTAAATTAGTCATAGTCAGTCAATCGGATTCTTGCAATACGCTTTGATCCCTGCAAGACACCCGGTTTGCTGAAAAGTAATCATTTCCTTGATAGTATCTTACGATGAAACAGAAAAGGAGAATATATAGAAAATCGCTTTTTTATATCTGTTTTTGTGTATTTCTGAATCACCACCCCAAAATGTGTCAAAAACAAGCTTCCAAATAGAAACTTTTCATAAAAGCAAGTTTTTACAAAAATAACTTTCCGAAAGTAAAAAAACGAATTTTGATAGAAAAGAAATAATAATGATATAAGGTTTTTGGAGAAGATTGATATGATAGAAAAAGAATAAAGTATTGTATTTTGGAGAGGAGACCAAAAATG
>JAUNAE010000131.1 GCA_030527765.1 Eubacteriales bacterium | reverse complement strand
CGTTCTGAGCTTTTTTTCTTTGCTCAGTTTTTTCATAAATCATTTGACACTATCACCCATACAACTAACTAATATCGCTCTTTTGTCTAATTTTAACATAAATTCCGGATATTGACTATGTACAGCCTCCAATCAAATTGGAGTAAAAAACCCCGAAATTCCCGGGAAGTTTTTCGAAACTTTTCCGAGGATTTCGGGGTTTACGCTGTCTTCAGAACCATAACCCTTCGAAGACAACCACTATTCATCTCAGTCGGGGAGACCCCCATCTTCTATAAGTAGGGGTCTAAATCCCCGACTGAGATAAGCCTCCGGCGGATCGCAGAGTTCGGCAAAAGAAAGTTGCTTCGCAACTGCCGAACTCGCGCGCGAATCTTCTTACGAGATTCGCGATTTAAATTTACTCACGAATGCCTGTCTATGCATTCAGATGTTGTATGAATTATTTCTTTGCAGAAGATTTTTTCTTTGGAGCAGCTGCTGCCTTCTTGGTATCTACGATTACTTTGTCCAGATGCCAGATGTCATCTACATACTCCTGAATGGTACGGTCAGCTGTGAACTTACCACTGCAAGCAGTGTTCAGAAGAGCCATCTTCGCCCACTTCTTCTCATCTCTGTATGCTTCCTCAACACGTTTCTGTGCCTCTGCATAGGAGCGGAAGTCGCCAAGGATGAAGTATCTGTCTGCACGATCGGATACGTTGGTGTTCAGCAGAGAATCATACAGATCACGGAACAGTTCTGTATCGCTGGAGAAGGTTCCATTGATGAGCATCATCAGTACCTGACGAATCTCAGAATCGGTGTTGTAGATCACTGCAGGATCATATCCGCCGTTGTTCTCATAGTTGATAACCTGCTCGGAGCTCATACCGAAGATGAATGCGTTCTCCTCGCCAACTTCCTCTACGATCTCAACGTTTGCACCGTCCATAGTTCCCAGAGTCGGAGCACCGTTCAGCATGAACTTCATGTTACCGGTACCGGAAGCCTCTTTGGAAGCGGTGGAAATCTGCTCAGATACATCTGCTGCTGCAAAAATCATCTCAGCGTTGGATACACGATAGTTCTCAATGAAGACAACTTTCAGTTTGCCCTGGATGGAAGCATCGTTGTTTACAACATCACCAACAGAGTTGATGAGTTTGATGATCTTCTTAGCAGTTGCATATCCTGCGGAAGCCTTTGCACCGAAGATAAAGGTTCTTGGATAGAAATCCATCTCCGGATGCTGTTTGATCTGGTTGTACAGATAAATTACATGAAGAATGTTCAGAAGCTGACGTTTGTACTCATGAAGTCTCTTAACCTGTACGTCGAAGATGGAGTGAGGATCTACCTCTACACCATTGTGCTCCAGAATGTATTTTGCAAGACGCTCTTTGTTCTTGAACTTGATGTTCATGAACTCCTGAAGAGCTTTGTCATCATCTGCATAGACAGCAAGCTTCTTGATCTGGGAAAGGTCTGTTACCCAGTCCGGTCCGATGTGATCGGTTACCCAGTTTGCCAGAAGCGGGTTTCCATGAAGAAGGAAACGTCTCTGAGTGATACCGTTTGTCTTGTTGTTGAACTTCTCAGGCATCATCTCATAGAAATCTTTCAGCTCCTGATTCTTCAGGATCTCAGTATGAAGACGTGCAACACCGTTTACGGAATATCCTGCAGCGATTGCAAGATGAGCCATCTTCACCTGGCCATCATAGATGATTGCCATCTTTTTGATCTTCTCGTAGTTTCCAGGATATTTTGTCTGGATCTCAATAACGAAACGACGGTTGATCTCCTCGATGATCTGATATACACGTGGAAGCAGTCTGGAGAACAGCTCGATCGGCCATTTCTCAAGTGCCTCAGACATGATGGTATGGTTGGTGTAAGCAACGGATTTTGTTGTGATCTCCCATGCCTCATCCCATCCAAGTCTTTCCTCATCCATGAGGATACGCATCAGCTCGGCAACTGCAACGGTCGGATGAGTATCGTTCATCTGGAAGGTAACCTTCTCATAGAGTTTGTGGATATCGTCATGTTTCTTTTTGTATTTCTCAACAGCTGCCTGCAGAGAAGCAGATACGAAGAAATACTGCTGTTTCAGACGAAGCTCTTTACCTGCATAGTGGTTGTCGTTCGGGTAAAGTACCTCAACGATGTTGCGGGCAAGGTTCTCCTGCTCAACAGCCTTCTTGTAATCACCCTTGTCAAAGGAATCCAGTGCGAAGTCTACGATTGGCTCTGCATCCCAGATTCTCAGAGTGTTGACAACTTTGTTGCCATAACCAACGATTGGCATATCGAATGGTACGGCTCTTACTGCCTGATAATCCTCATGGATAAAGTGGTTCTGGCCAGTTGCCGGATCATACTCTACACGAACATATCCGCCGAAATGAACCTCTTTTGCAAGCTCCGGACGTTTCAGCTCGAATGGGTAGCCATTCTTCAGCCAGTTATCCGGTGCCTCAATCTGATATCCATCCTGGATTTTCTGTTTGAACATACCGTAACGATAACGGATACCGCAGCCATATGCGCTGTAGTTCAGTGCAGCCAGGGAATCCATGAAGCAAGCGGCAAGTCTTCCCAGACCACCGTTTCCAAGAGCCGGATCCGGCTCCTGATCTTCAATTACATTCAGGTCAAAACCAAGTTCTTCCAGAGCTTCTCTTACTTCACCGTATGCTCCAAGATTGATCAGGTTGTTGCCGAGAGCACGGCCCATCAGAAACTCCATAGACATGTAATACAGAACCTTCGGATCCTGCTCGTCAAAGGCATTCTGTGTCTCTAACCAGTTATCAATAATGACGTCCTTTACAGTGTAGCTTACTGCCTGGAAAATCTGCTCCTGAGTAGCCTCTTCGATTTTTTTACGGTAAAGAAACTTTACATTATCGATGACGCTCTTCTTGAAATTTTCCTTCTTAAACTGCTTGTCGATCATGCGTTTTCCTCCAGTCTTGTTACTGCTAAAGTAACTTTCTCTTTGTTGATATTCCATTCTTTGGAATAACCTTCAGTAGCATCAAGAATGATTTCCTCACAGAGGACATCTTTCTTTATATCATCGCCATGCTTCTGCATAATCTCAGCAATCTTGTCGTTGCCCTGTGCATAAACACGGATATGATCCATTACTTCGAAGCCGGCTTCTTTACGCATGGTCTGAATCTTGCTGATGATCTCACGTACAAAACCTTCTTCAATCAGTTCCGGAGTAAGGCTGGTATCAAGAACTACCGAAACCTCTCCCTCGGACTCTGTGACATAGCGCTCAGACTGAGCAGTCTCAATAAGAAGATCTGCCTCTGTAAGCTCTACATTCACTCCGTCCACCTCAAATTTCAGTGCACCTTCTGCACGAAGCTCTGCCATAGCCTTGCTTCCATCCAGAGATGCCAGTGTCTGACGAATGCCGTTCAGCTGCTTGCCGTATTTTGGTCCAACGGTACGAAGCTGTGGTTTGAAGCTGTAGGAAACAAATCCTTCCACATCATCGGTAAATGCAACTTCTTTGACATTCAGCTCGTCTGCGATAATATCGGTATAATAAGAATCCATTGCTGCAGCCTTGACATACATTGTACCAATCGGCTGACGGTTCTTAATGTTTGCTGTATTTCTTGCGGCACGTCCCAGAACTACGATCTTCAGAAGCTCTTCCATGTTTGCTTCCAGATCTTTGTCAATCCACTCTTCGCGAACAGTCGGGAAGTCACACAGATGAATGCTCTCAGGAGCATCTGCATCAATGCTTCTTACCAGGTTCTGGTAGATATCCTCTGTCATAAACGGAATCATCGGTGCTGCGGTTTTTGCGATGGTAACAAGTGCGGTATAAAGAGTCATGTAAGCATTGATCTTATCCTGCTCCATTCCCTTTGCCCAGAAACGCTCACGGCTTCTTCTGACATACCAGTTACTCATATCATCTACGAATTCCTGCAGAGCTCTTGCACTCTCCGGAATCTTGTAGGAGCCAAGGCACTCATCCACGGTCTTCACAACAGTGTTCAGCTTGCTGAGCAGCCATTTGTCCATAACCGGAAGCTTGTCATATTCCAGAGTGTATTTGGTTGCATCGAATTCATCAATATTTGCATAGAGTACGAAGAATGCATAGGTATTCCACAGAGTACTCATGAATTTTCTCTGACCTTCCACAACTGCTTTGTCATGGAAACGGTTCGGCAGCCACGGAGCACTGTTGATATAGAAATACCAGCGGATCGCATCTGCACCAAGAGTCTCCAGTGCGGTAAAC
This sequence comes from Eubacteriales bacterium, assembly GCA_030527765.1. The sequence goes on along the minus strand of JAUNAE010000131.1, from coordinate 5,210 downwards.
GGATCAACTGCATTTCCTTTGGATTTACTCATCTTCTGGCCGTTCTCATCCTGAACATGACCCAGAACGATAACGTTCTTGTACGGAGCCTTGTTGAACAGAATGGTAGACTCTGCAAGAAGAGAATAGAACCATCCACGAGTCTGGTCTACAGCCTCAGAAATAAAGTCTGCCGGGAACTGTTTTTCGAACAGCTCTTTGTTCTCAAATGGATAATGATGCTGTGCAAAAGGCATTGCTCCGGAGTCAAACCAGCAGTCAATAACCTCCGGTACTCTGTGCATTTCTTTGCCGCACTCCGGACACTTCAGAGTAATCTCATCAATGTATGGGCGATGAAGCTCAACGGTCTTCGCAGCCTCATTTCCACTCATCTCGAAAAGTTCCTGACGGCTTCCGATAGAGTGCATATGTCCGCACTCACACTGCCAGATGTTCAGAGGTGTTCCCCAATAACGGTTACGGGAAATTCCCCAATCCTGAACATTCTCCAGCCAGTCGCCGAAACGTCCTTTACCAATGCTCTCCGGAATCCAGTTGATAGTATTGTTGTTGCGGATCAGATCATCCTTAACCGCTGTCATCTTAACAAACCAGGACTCACGTGCATAGTAGATCAGTGGAGTATCACATCTCCAGCAGTGTGGATAGTCATGCTCGAATTTCGGTGCTGCGAACAGCTTGCCCTCTTTGTCCAGATCTACGAGAACCATCGGGTCTGCTTTTTTCACGAAAACACCTGCGTATGGCGTCTCAGGAGTCATCTCACCCTTGCCGTCTACGAACTGTACGAATGGCAGATCATATTTGCGGCCGACACGGTTATCATCCTCACCAAATGCCGGTGCAATATGTACGATACCGGTACCGTCGCCCATGGTAACATAACCGTCGCAGGTTACGAAGTGAGCTTTTTTCTTCTGTTTTGCTGCAGCTTCTCCGGCACATGCGAACAGCGGCTCATATTCCTTGTACTCCAGATCCTTACCTGTGTAAGACTCCAGAACCTCATATGCCTTCTGCTCTTCACTTCCAAGACTTCCCAGAACAGTATCCAGGAGTGCTTTTGCCATATAATATGTATAACCGTCTGCTGCTTTTACCTTACAGTAAACCTCTTCCGGATTCACGCAAAGTGCAACGTTGGATGGCAGAGTCCACGGAGTTGTGGTCCATGCCAGGAAATAAGCATCCTCTCCAACAACTTTGAAACGAACGATTGCAGATCTCTCTTTGACAGTCTTGTAGCCCTGAGCCACCTCCTGTGCAGAAAGAGGAGTTCCACAACGTGGGCAGTAAGGAACAATCTTGAATCCTTTATAAAGAAGCTTCTTGTCCCAGATCTGTTTCAGAGCCCACCACTCAGACTCAATGAAGTTGTCATCATAAGTAACGTACGGGTTGTCCATATCTGCCCAGAAACCAACAGTAGAGGAGAAATCCTCCCACATTCCTTTGTATTTCCAGACACTCTCTTTACACTGCTTGATAAATGGCTCCATACCGTACTCTTCGATCTGCTCTTTGCCGTCCAGACCGAGTTTCTTCTCTACCTCAAGCTCTACCGGAAGACCATGGGTATCCCAGCCGGCTTTACGCGGAACCATATATCCCTTCATGGTACGATATCTCGGAATCATATCTTTGATTACACGAGTCAGAACATGACCAATATGCGGCTTGCCGTTTGCGGTCGGCGGTCCGTCATAAAATGTATAAGTCTCCCCTTCCTTACGGGAGTCCATGCTCTTCTCAAAGATCTGGTTGTCTTTCCAGAACTTTTCTACCTTTTTTTCGCGCTCAACGAAATTCAGGTTCGTGTCTACTTTCTGGTACACAGTTTCTACCTCCTCAAATAAAAATTTAAGTCGAACGAAACAGTAGCTGTTCTACACCTCATACCTTCACAGCTGCTATTTGTCAGCTTTTGTATATTGCCGGATCAAAAAATCCTGCAAAGTAAAAAAAAATTCGCCCTTGTAAAAGGACGAAGAAAAACTGCTTTCTCTCTATACCACCTGTTACAACGTACGGGCGACTGCCGATACATGTTCCTGTTAACGGAGGAAAGCCGTCATCTCTTACTGTGGTTGTCCTTTTTCGGAAATGAAACTCCGGAGTGATATTCAACTGGACTTACTTGCATCGGGCTTCCACCATCCCCGAATCGCTGAAGCGTTCTGTTCTCAGGCTACTGTCTCCATCATCGTTCTTATGGTTATCGATTCATAACTGCATAGGAGTTATCGATTTCATATATATGCGCTAACATTATAAATGGAACAATTTCAATATGTCAAGCCTATTTTTCAATATACTCTAAGGTCGCAACATCATTGCCTCCAAGTTTTTCCTCCTTTCCAAAAATCGGGGTCAGAAATTCCTTTTTCGAATTCCCGACCCCGATTGGTCCTTAAAAACTGCCCATTCAGTTTTCGTACAATATTTATCATTTGCAATTGATTATCGATGGTTTTTCAGAGATACTCCTCAGCGAAGATTCTCCGACAATGCTAAGTTACTTCGAAGTATTGTAAATAATTACGATGTACTTTTCTCATATTTACCTATGGAACAACCCGTTACATTTCCTCGAATTCTTTACAGAAACATAAGGGTCTGCTATACTTTGTGTTTGTAATTGAACCGAAATCACGGGAGCGTAAAATTATGATTAAGGAGGTGCGATATTCATGAATTATATTGTATTTGATCTGGAATGGAACCAGTCTCCTCAAGGCAAACAATTCTCGAATCCTCGCCTTCCTTTTGAGATTATCGAGATCGGTGCTGTGCGAATGAATGAACATCTTGAGATACTGGACAGCTTTCAATGTCTGATCCAGCCCAGTGTTTACCACTGGATTCACAACAGCATCCACGATGTAATCCATGTAGATTACAAAGATCTTCAGAACGGAGTTCCTTTTGCCAGGGCTGCTTCCGATTTTTTTGCCTGGGCAGGACGGGACGGAGATTACTGCTTCTGTACCTGGGGTGATCAGGATGTGATGGAACTCCAGCGAAATCTGGATTACTACCATCTTCTGAAACTTCTTCCGGGCCCGGTGGTATATCTGGATGTTCAGAAACTTTTTGCTCTGGAGTTCGAAACTTATCAAAACAGACGCTCTCTTGAGTACGCCATCGACTTTCTGAAAATCGAAAAGAACCACGGATTCCATCGTGCTCTGGAAGATGCTCATTTTACCGGAGAGGTTATGAGTCATCTGAACCCGGAACAGTTTGCATCTTCGCTGTCTCTGGACTGCTATCAGCATCCCTCTTCCAGAAAGGATGAAACCTTGATCGAAGGACCGGGATACTCCAAGTATGTTTCCCGGGAATTTCTTTCCAAAGAACGGGCTCTTCGGGATCGAGAAGTTTCCAGTACCTGCTGCCCGATCTGCAAGGCACCTTCCAGGAGAACCATTCGATGGTTTTCCAATAATTCCAAAGCATACTACTGTCTTGCTCTCTGCAAAGAACATGGAGAGATCATGGGCAAAATCCGCATTCGAAAAATCGACAATAATCGGTGTTTTGCTATGAAGACTCTTCGCCTTGTTTCTTATACTGAACTGGGTTCCTTGAAAAGCGCCCCTGCTTCCATTCTTCAAAAACAAAAAGAGGAGATCATCGCCAAACGTGAACTCCTCCGTCAAAAACAGCACCAGCACAAATCACAAGAGGAGGTCTGAAAGGACCTCCCTTTCGTACATTCTGCCGCTTCCTATTTTATTTCCCTCATAATAAAACTCATTCCAGTACGATGGAATTCCAAAATAATTTTTCTCTTTTGTAACGACTCTCTGAATTTTGGAGATATCAAGACCCTTCGGCACGGTCACGTAAGCCGGATAAGTGAAGTATACCGGACGCACGTCTCCGCAATCTTTCAGAATAAACTGCTCGCAAGGCAGAAGTCTGTTGACCATGGACGGCTCATCCGACGGAAGATCCAGACGGATACGCTCAAAATTACCAAATGCGTAATCCAGAAGACTGGTCGTATCTGCGTAAGCCCCTCCAACGGAATTCAGTACAACCACTGCAACCATGAGATTTCCTCGCGCTGCAAAAGTAACAAGTGTATTACCTGCCAGAGTTGTATATCCTGTTTTTCCTCCACGCACACCTTCGTACTCATAATCTCTTCCTTTCATCATTTTGTGATGATTCAGAAGATATCTTGTCTCTTTCTGCACATTTGTAGGCGGGATCTCATAAAGCAGTGTCGTTGAGTATTTTCGGAACAACGGATTGCCCCATGCCGCATAAGCGATCTTTGCCATATCCGCTGCTGTTGTGTAATGATTCGGATCCGGCAGACCATGCGGATTGTTAAAGTGAGAGTTGGTGCAGCCCAGTCTCGCAGCTGTTCGGTTCATAAGTTCTGTAAATTTCTTCACGGAACCGGAAGTCTGATCTGCCAGTGCCAGTGCCATCTCGTTGGCAGACTCCAGCATCAGTGCCATGGTTTCCTGCTCTACCGTAAACACCTCATCTGTACCACCGTAAATACTGGAGCTTCCACTCTCAATTCCGAAGGCTTCTGCCTCCGTAAGAGCATATTGATCTTTCGGATTCAAATACTGGATTGCAAGCATCGCTGTCAGAATCTTCGTGATACTTGCCGGGTAGAGTACGGTATTCTCGTTCTTTGCATAAAGAATGCCGCCGTCATTCAAATCAATAACAACTGCTGCCTGTCCTTCTATACTTGGTCCGGTCACCCAGTTCGGCAACGCATCCGTTGTTGCACTCTCAGAATAATATGAAGAATGGGGATCCGGTTCCGGCGTTGCTGTTGCTGTTGCCGCTGCCTCTTCTGCAAAAACGGCTGTTCCTGATGCCGCTGCCAGGGAAAGGCTCAGGAGAACAGCAAGGAGTCTGTGTCCTTTTTTTCTATTTGTTTTCATCCGTGTATCCTTTCGTATTAGACGAGGAATCTATTCCTCGGTTGTAATTAGAGTAACGCGGACATTCTTAATCCGCTCCACCACTTACTCATGAACGCAGGCCGCTTCGCGGCTTGTCAGATTATGGTAGAATTCATCGCTGTTTGGGTTTCATGATACCACTCTTCTCGGAAAAATGCCACTAATTCTGCGGATTCCCTCCATGGTTTATGTAGCAAGCATTCTGGATTTTCACCCTGGAGACACTTCTCAGCCTCAGGCCATACTCTTGCTTCTGACTCTTTCACC
>JAUNAE010000130.1 GCA_030527765.1 Eubacteriales bacterium | reverse complement strand
GATGTCAGGAAACAGGCATGCGGATAGAAGAAAAAAGCATGCCAGGAAATAAAGTTGTCGGGGATCAGGCATGCGGAAACAAGAGAAGAGCATGCCAGAAAACAGAGAAGCTCAGAAACAGGCATGCGGAAACAAGAGAAGAGCATGCCAGGGAACAGAGAATTCCAGAACCAGGCATGAGAATATAAGAAAAGCCACATGTCTGATTAGAGGACACTAGAAAGGATGAGGTTTGAGATGAGAAAAGAAGAATATTTTGTAGATTATGATATGATGGCGAAGCAGCTGACTTCCCTCGCAGAAGACGAGCACCTGTGGCTTCCGGTATTAGCGAATGCTTCTGCTTTGATTTATGACACGCTTCCGGATTTGAACTGGGCAGGGTTCTATCTGATGAATCAGGGCAGCCTGGTGCTGGGACCATTTCAGGGAAAAGTTGCCTGCGTGCGAATTGCTCTTGGAAGAGGGGTCTGCGGTACGGCAGCAGAGGAGGATCGAACTCAGCTTGTAAAAAATGTACATGAGTTTCCGGGACATATCGCCTGTGACAGCGCCTCAAATTCCGAGATTGTCGTCCCGATTCACAAAGATGGGAAGGTTGTAGGGGTACTGGATATTGACAGTCCGCTGCTGGAACGATTCGATGAGAGAGACCAGGAAGGACTCGAAAAATTTGTGAGCGTTCTGGAGCAGGTATGTGAGATTTAACCGAATCAAGTAAGTCCCCCGCTTCAAATGTGCAGAGCAACAATTCGATTGACAGAAAATTATCTGCTCCATTTTCAAAAAATCGGAGTATAATACTCTGGTAATGTCAAACGGATATTCGCAACGGATTACCAGTTGCCAATACATTATGAACGTAGATAAGCAGCCAACGTTCATGAGTAAGAAACGGAGCAAAATGCGAATGCCGCTTTACTAATAAAATATAAGGTGTCACTTTTGGACACCTTATGTCAGGTTACAGGAGGGTGTACGGTATGGTACAATTTTTCATTTTATTTGCGGTTGCCATGTTGGCTTCTGCTATGGGATTTAAGAAGTATGTGTGGTTTATTTCCATCGGGTATGGAGCTGCGATTGCAGCGATTGGTGTGGCCCTAATGATTATGTTCCGAGGCGGATTCAGCGTCGGATGCGTACTTCTGACAGTGATGTTTCTCATATACGGATTCCGTCTTGGCGGTTATCTGGGATATCGAGAACTTAAGAGTGCTTCTTACAATAAAACCATGAAGAACGAAATCAAAGATGGCAAAGGAATGTCCATAGGTGCAAAATGTGCAATCTGGATTTCCGCAGCATTTCTCTATATCTGTGAAACATCTCCGGTTCTGTTCCGACTTCAGGCAGGGGGTAAAACAGATGGATTCGCGATTGCAGGCTTTGTCATTATGGTGCTCGGCCTGACTGTGGAAACCACAGCGGATCTTCAGAAAAACAGTGCAAAGAAAAAGAATCCAAAGAGATTTGTCGATACCGGACTGTTCCGTCTGGTGCGCTGCCCTAATTACCTGGGTGAAATGCTGTTCTGGACCGGAGTGTTCGTATCCGGCATCAATATTTATCATACGGTATGGCAGTGGATCGCAGCACTTCTTGGATATCTGGGAATTATCTATGTTATGTTTGGCGGTGCGAGACGTCTTGAGATTCGACAGAACAAGAATTACGGACAGGATCCGGAATACCAGAAGTATGTAAAAACTACTCCGATTATGATTCCGTTCATTCCTCTGTACAGCGTAGCGAAGTACAAATGGCTGGTGGCATAATGGGAGGCGTGAAAGGAAAGGTACCTGAGGGATTCACCGTGTCCATGGCTTTGGTGGACTGCATTCCAGTGGTATTCTTCAGTATTATGATGAGCATTGTGTCCCTGAGATTTCAGAGTATCTGGTTCTATGTGGGCGTGTTTCTCGTGATTCTTGCCGGTGCATTGAAATGCCTCTGGAAGTTTCTGGTGGCCATTGTGAAGAAGAACATTTATCCTTTGTTTCTTCAGATGCGAATTCTCATGCCTGCGGGCTTTCTTCTGATTCTTGTATCCCTCTGGATCGATCGGGAAAAAATTTCCGCAGCAGCGATCGTCGGACAGATAACTTCTTTTCCGGCTGTGTTATTCTACGGCCTTGGAATACTCGGCATGTGCGCCATGATGATATTTGCCAAAAAACTGGATCCTGCCGATGCCAGAAGCAACTGGATCGAACAGGGAACCAACGGAGTGGCACAGCTGTGCTTCCTGATTGCAATCGTACTATAATATACAAACTCTCCTTTGAACAAAGAGTAAAACATTCAACTGTTTGTTCATGGGAGAGTTTTTCTTTGCATAAGGATATTTTATTTCTGGGTCAATAGTTATAATAGTGCAACTGTTTATTCACGACTGTATATTCGGAAGAGAATATTTCTTCACATTAATGAATTATTGTGCTACAATCAAACTGTTCAAAATTTAACGAGACTAGGCTACTGTGGTCATGCTGTGGTAACAGCAGCATGAATGAATAAGGGAAGCAGGTGCGAACCCTGCACGGGAATACCGCTGTAAGTACCGGTTCTGTATCGTTGGCGAAAGCCAGTCATTGGAGAAATCTGAGAAGGCAGATACAGAATAGGACGGACGAGTCAGAAGACCTACAGAGACATGGCAGCCGAATCTTCAAATGTTTAAGGAGGAAAACTCAATGAAAAAGAAACAAATGATGGCTGCCATTCTGACTGCTGCAATGGGAATTTCCCTGCTTGGATCTGCTGCGGTTTCCGCTGCGGTAACTGTTCCAAACACCATTGACGGTGAAACTGTGGACGTAACTTATGACAAAGTACCGGAAAGAGTCGTTTCTCTGGCAGGCTTTGCTACAGAGATGCTGATGGCTCTTGGTCTGGAAGATAAGATTGTAGGATATGGCTACATGGACAATGCCATTTCCCCTGCATATGAGGAAGCATTTGCGAAGCTTGAAAATCTTGCTGATGGAAATCCATCTCAGGAAGTTCTTCTTGGAGTTGAGCCGGATTTCCTGACAGGATGGGCTTCTACATTTTCTGATAAAAACTTCCCACAGTCCTTCTGTGCCGACAACGACATTATGACCTATGTACCGCAGGTAGAGACACCTCCGGCAACAATGGAAAGCGTATACACAGATTTTGAGAATCTCGGAGAAATTTTCCAGGTACAGGATAGAGCTTCTGAAATCGTAACAGACATGAAGGACAGAGTAGCAGCAGTGCAGGAAGCTGTGAAAGATGAGGAACCGGTAACAGTATTCATCTATGATTCCGGAGAGGATGCACCGTTCACTGCAAGTGCGGGACTTCCTACAGATATGATTAACCTTGCCGGTGGAAAAAATATTTTTGAAGGTACCGAGAAAAACTGGATGAGCGTTGACTGGGAGAGCGTGATTGACGCTGATCCGGAGTACATCATTGTAATGGATTATCTGGCATCTGATCCTCTGCAGACCAAACTGGATTTCCTTCAGAACAACGAAGCACTGGCAGATCTGACTGCAGTAAAGAACGGAAATATCTTTGAAATCGGTCTGACAGATATGACAGGATGCTACTTGTCTGTAGATGCAATCGAAAAAATGGCTGCAAAGTTCCATCCGACATGCTTTGAATAATTGTCATGCTGAAACATGTAAGTAAAAGAACGATCGGGATCGTTTATGGAGTGACATTTCTTCTTTTGCTTTTGTCCGTGATTCTGGCGGTAAACCTTGGGGCGGTTGATATCAGCCCCTCAGCGGTTTTTCAAATCATTGCGGGGAAAATAGCAGGGAAAGATCTGAGCGAATTTTCCAAGAGTCAGATTAACATTGTCTGGACGCTTCGTTTTCCAAAAGTTCTGGTTGCAGCATGTACGGGAGCCGGACTGGCTCTGTCGGGTATTATGATGCAGGCAATGACTAAAAACCCATTGGCAGATCCTTATGTTCTCGGAATTTCCTCCGGAGCATCCACAGGTGCAGTATTGTCGGTTCTTGTCGGAACACTTCCGGTGGTCGGAAAGCTGCCGCTGGCGGAAGGTGCTTTTGCCGGGGCGATGGTGACAGCTGTCCTCGTATTTGTTGTAGGCGGAAATGGTATGCGTGTGAATACCACCAAGATGGTACTTGTCGGTATGGCTTTGTCAGCACTGTTTTCTGCTTTGACAAACCTGATTATTTTTCTTACACCGGATTCTCATAAGGTTCAGAGTGCCATGTTCTGGATGACGGGTTCCTTTGCGGGAACAGACTGGAAGGATGTGCCCCTTGCGGCGATCACTCTTGCGGTCTGTATTCTGATTGCATTGCCCCTTCACAAAGAAATGGATGCTCTGCTCATGGGAGAAGATATCGCTCAGAATGCAGGAGTAAACACAGGGCGAATGAAGTGGCTGTTGATCATAGTCAGTACGCTGCTTACCTCGGTACTTGTCTCTATGAGCGGAATTATCGGATTTGTCGGTCTGGTAATTCCACATATGACCAGGGGCCTTGTGGGAGCTGCGCACAGAAGGCTGGTGTCTTTCTCGATACTATTTGGTGCTATTTTTATGATCTGGGCAGATGTCTTTGCAAGAACACTGTTTTCACCGAAAGAACTCCCGGTAGGTGTTGTTACGGCTCTCTGTGGTGCTCCGGTTTTTCTGACAATGCTGAGAAGAAGCCGATACGCCTTCGGTCGGTAAGGGGGAGTACGGTATGGGAAATACAGTAATAGAGACGAAAGATCTGGATTATACGATTGAGGATGCGCAGATTCTGCATTCGGTCTCAATCGCCATTGAGAAACGAGAGTTTGTCGGCCTGATCGGCCCGAACGGGTGTGGAAAATCCACTCTGTTGAAGAACATATATCGAAGATACAAAGCGGATCACGGAGCAATTTATCTGGATGGAAAATCCATGAATGGGATGAACTCCAAGCAGATTGCTCGAAAAATGGCCGTAGTTGTTCAGGAAAATACAGCAGATTTTGATTTTTCCGTGCTGGAAATGGTCATGATGGGACGCTATGCCCACAAAAAACTATTTCAAAATGAGGCAAAGGAAGATGTGCAGATTTGCGAGCAGGCACTTCGGGATGTGGGATTGGAAAAACTGAGAGATCGCAGCTTTTTGAGTCTTTCCGGAGGGGAGAAGCAGAGAATTTATCTGGCAATGGCATTTGCACAGCAGAGTGACATCATTGTTTTAGATGAGCCGACCAACCATCTGGATATCGGTTATCAGCTTGCAATGATGGAAACACTGCGAAGATTTCAGGACAAAACGATTTTCACATCGGTACATGATATGAATCTCGCAGCATGGTTCTGTGATCGTCTGATCGTGATGAATCATGGAGAAATTATCGTGACAGGAACTCCGGAGGAAGTCCTGACCCCGAAGTTGATACGGGATGTATTTCATGTAGAATCAGAGGTTTTTCACCGCCCGAGTGACGGAAAACTCTCAGTTGCATATTTGAATTATGTAAATCAATAAAAAGAAAGCTGTTCAAAGGCCTATGCCTTCGGACAGCTTTCTTTTTATTGATTTCGAAAACACTTTGCTTCTGCAGTGAGTGTTCTACAGGACTTGTCTGTATCAGAATTTGATAACCTTCGGCTCTTCTGTGAAGGAGTAGATGGTTGCAGTTCCGTTCTCGATGTAAAGAACTTCCATCAGATTGTCATCTACGGTGTACATGCTGCTGAGAGCTGCTTTGTTTGCCTCCATCATTGCAACACGAGCTTCTCTGCGGTCGTCATGAATGGCATTTCCGCTGACACGGATCCATTTGCCTTTGCTCATACCGGAGATTTCGATTTTGCTGTTTTCCTGCATCTGACGATATACATCTTTCTGATTGTTGGTTACGATGTAAAGTTTTCCTTCAAACTCACATACAGCACCGAAAGGACGTACGCGAGGCTGATCTCCCTCTACAGTTGCAAGATAAAATGTGCCGCATCCTTTCAGAAACTCTAATACTTCGTTCATGTTTGTTCTCCTTTAAAATTACTTGACTTGCTGTATTTACTTGTTATAATCCTATTATATTTATCGGGAACAAAAATACAAGTACGATATCATATGATACCAGTATCAAGGAGGATACCTATGCCGAAAAAAGAACTGTTTGGACTTTGTCCTTATGTCACTTCTCAAAAAGTATTAACCGGAAAATGGTCGATGTATCTTCTGTATCTTTTGGCAGAGCATCCGGGAGTGCGGTTTAATGAGCTGCAGCGAATGATGCCGGAGGAGATGACCCATACTACACTCTCCAGACAGCTGAAAGCATTGGAGGCGGAGCAGCTGATTGTCCGAACGGAATATTCACAGATTCCCCCAAGGGTGGAATATTCTCTGAGTTCCATAGGAGAGGAATTCAGACCGGTACTGAAGGAACTGGAAATCTGGGGAACAAAGTACATTGATCTTTTGAAAAACCAGGAAACAGTATGATGCCGCTGGTGTTTGGTATGCCTGTCAATCATGGATTGGAAATATCCACTTTACTTGGAATTGTAGTTGCAAATACCTGCAAAATAGATATAATAGAACGTAGGCTTGCTCTTTCATTGCCGACTGCTTTGAAAGAGCATTTTTTTGTGGCAGGAATCTTTCCGGAGAGTTCCTGCCACAAAAAGACTCTGCAGAAAATGTAGTTTGCAGAGAAAAATAAAATTGTATTCGGAGGAAGGTAATGAGTGGAAAAAAAGAAGGAGTCGCCAAGTTTTCGGGTAAATGGGGCTTCGTATTATCGGCAGTAGGATCTGCGGTCGGAATGGCTAATGTCTGGGGATTCCCGGCGAAGATGGGTCAGAACGGCGGAGGCGCATTTTTGGTTGCGTACCTATTCTTTATTATTCTGTTCAGTTCCGTAGGTTTGTCTGCAGAGTATGCAGTAGGAAGAGCTGCAGCGACAGGAACACTGGGTGCTTATCGCATGGCATGGAAGGATCGAAAAGAAAAGGAGGGACGCTTCGGACAACTGATCGGCTGGCTTCCTCTTGCGGGATCCTTATGTATCGCAATCGGTTACGCTGTTATCATCAGTTACGTGCTGAAAGCACTTGTGGATTCTCTGGTGGGAACATTGATGAAAGCGGATACCGCAGAGTGGTTTTCAACTTTTTCGTCAACACCATACTCGGTCGTTGTATTCCATATGATCGTTGTTCTTGGTACTCTTGCTACATTACTTTTAGGAGCATCCAGTATTGAGAAGACCAACAAGATTTTTATGCCATTGTTCTTTATTATCTTTGTAGTTCTTGCGATTAAGGTGAGCACACTTCCGGGGGCACTGGAAGGATATGCCTTCGTATTCCGCCCGAAATGGGGAGAACTTAAGAATCCAATGGTTTGGATCTGGGCAATGGGACAGGCGTTCTTTTCCCTGTCAATCACAGGAAGCGGTATGATTGTATATGGCGCATATCTGACCAAGACAGAGGATGTTGTTGCGACTGCAAGACAGACCGCATTCTTCGACACACTTGCGGCGATTATCGCCTCTCTTGTGATCATTCCGGCGTGCTATGCATACCATCTGGATGTAGGATCCGGTCCGGCACTTCTGTTTGTTACTCTGCCGAGAATTCTGCAGGATGTATCCTTTGGCCGCGTGTTTGCCATCATTCTGTATGTGGCTATGATTTTTGCCGGAGTCAGCTCCCTGCAGAATATGTTTGAGGCGATTGCGGAATCCCTTCTGAATCGTTTTCCGGGACTTAAGAGAAGGACCGTGCTGATTTGCATCGGTGTTCTGTGTCTGGTGATCGGTATTCCGATGGAGACCATCAATAAATGGGGACCATGGATGGATGCTGTATCCATTTATATTATTCCGATTGGTGCAATGATCGGCGCAATCAGCTGGTTCTGGATTATGCATAAGAAAACACTTCTTGAGGAAATCAACCAGGGAAGTGCCAAAGAGCATGGAAATTTCTGGTATTATACAGGACGTTTCCTGTATGTTCCCTGTGCAATGATTCTCTGTGGTGTAGCACTGTTCTTAAAAGTGGCATTCTAACCGAATCAAGTAAGTAAGAGAAGCGAATTGCAAATATCCACTTAACCAAAGAAAGCAGAACTTCGTAGGTGATACTCATCTCAGTCGGGGAGACCCCCATTTTCTATAAGTGGGGAATACACATTAGTCTCAGTGGGGGTCTAAATCCCCGACTGAGATGAGCCTCCGGTGGATCGCAGAGTTCGGCTTTTTTTTATTTGTCAGCTCCTTCTTTCCAGAGAAGAATTCCCTTGGAAACTGCTTCCCGGGACTGCTGTTCCCAGACATCAGTACTCTCCAAACCGAAGAAAAAATTCTTACATTCTTCCGGAAGATAGTAAACTTTTTTGATTCCGGAAAGGCGGTCTTCATACAGTTTCTCGGGATCCATATCTGCAGGATCTATCTGATCGCCAAAATCATAGAGCATGCGGTTTACATTCTCTTCCGGATAATCATGTTTGGCCTGCATCGTCTCAGTCATAATGAGAAACATGACATGCTGGTCGGCAGAATATAAGCAGTGAAGTCTTCCAAGATAAGGCTTTGTAGCGTACAATTTGTCTCCATCCATTTTCAATCCGCTGTCTTCCAGTGAAATGTAAGTGGATTTTTCTGCGTAGAAATAATATCCGATTCTTCCGGCGGTAAGGACCAGAACAATTGCCACGAACACGGATACAAGCCGTTTCATGAGAATCTTACGTTTGATTTTTTTGAATGCGTTTTTGGAACTTTTTTCTGAGATTTGCTGCTTTTGAATAGGAGCGCTTGCGTCCTGGCGCAGCTGTTGCAACTGTTCACTGCATTCGGGGCAGTCCCGCAAATGCTCTTCCACAAGTTCGATACTGTCATTGCTCAGCATTTCATCCACATAAAGGGGAAGCAAATCCTGTATTACATCACAGCTGATATTTTTCATGTTCAATCGCCTCCTGAATTTTTTTCTTTGCTCTTAAATAGGTCATTTTTGACCAGCTTTCACTCTTTCCAAACAGATCACTGATTTCCCGAAAGGGGAGATCGCCGAACGTGCGCAGCATGAATACTTCTTTGTACGGCTCGGGAAGATTGTGAAGAACACGGTGGAGAAAACGGGTATTTTCTGCGCGTTCGTAATCCAGTTCCACATTTTGATCTGAGAGAAGTTCCGGCTCTTCTTCGAGATCAAAGAACTTCTTGTGCTTTCGCAGATAGTCAAAATACGTATTCTTGCCAATTTGACAAAGCCAGGTTCGAATATGGCAGGAACCGTCAAAGCTGTCAATTTTTTGAAGCGCTTTAAAGAACGTTTCCTGTGTGATTTCCTCTGCAATGTGCTGATTCTGAGAAAGAGAAAGCAGATATTTGTACACAGTCGAAAAATATTGTTCGTAGAGTTTCTGGATATCCATTTTCAATTTCCTCCTTCACATATATAACGTATCAATGTCATTCAGTTAAGACAAAATGATGCCTCTGATAGGGTATCACATCCCA
>JAUNAE010000129.1 GCA_030527765.1 Eubacteriales bacterium | reverse complement strand
TTCCAAGTCCTTATCCAGTGTTTCTGTTTCATCAAGATCCTCATCTTCTTCGTCCATAACACCAATGGTATCATCAGATGTCGCTGCAAGAATCTCTCTGCGGAGAAGATCATGTGCCTCTCTTACTTCCGGTTCCGTAATGGCTGCTTCGTCTTCGAAATCATCCTCATCTTCCTCGATCTCATCTACAAAGCCACCGGTATGAACAACCCGGTCAGAATTTTTCTTTTTCTTATTCTTCTTGCGGGAACGTTTCTCTTCTTCTTTGATCTGACGTTCTTCCTCTTCGAATCTCTTGCGGCGCTGTTTCTCTTCTCTCTTCAGCTCCTTTTTGGATTTCACATATCCCGGTTCCGGATCACGATCCAGCTCATCTGTGCCGTCATCGTCTTTTTTCCAGAGTTCAGAGATAATGAAGAGAATGATCAGGAACAGTACTGCAAGTCCCAGTACAATGAGACCTTCCATACTCTTTGTCGCCACAAGCAGGTATCCTACATATCCAATGGTAATGACAACCTTCGGAACATACCCCTGTGCGATGTTAACAGCAATCGTCTGGTTCTCACCGTTTGTTACTGCAGGATTGGTTACCGTACCTGTATTTGTGTCCGGCTGAATGCTTGCAACCTTATAACGATAAGTTGCTCCATCTTCCTCTACAAGAATCGGATCTCCTACGTTAATCTCGTCAATCTTAACCGGTATCGCATAAGTTACCGATCCCATAGGAAGATTGCTCTCTTCCTCCGGATTCTCTCGAACAAGCGTCCTAACGCCAAAGAACGGCGGGAGCACCAATCCAAGGGCACAGACAATCGCACAAACAATCACCAAATGAATGATGAACTTCAGAAATTTTGACATTTGCTTTGACCCCTCATTTCCTAATATAAAGTTATAATACGTTAGCCTCTATTATACCTTGTTTTTGTGGTATGGTCAACTTATAATACTTTGTAACAACTGTTGCATCTCCT
Organism: Eubacteriales bacterium; assembly: GCA_030527765.1. Next base: position 8,522 of record JAUNAE010000129.1, on the reverse strand, counting down.
CTTACATAGAGCTGCAGCAAATACAATCACAGGAGTTATATTATGTCATTTCTACGTTTTCTTGCGGAATACCGCACAGATTCTCTGAATCTGTTTTTTCTCGGAATCACTGCTCTTGCCCAGGAATTCTTTGTGATCGGAGTCGTCTGCTGGCTCTACTGGTGCGGCAACAAACGCCTCGGACGCACACTTGGCTTCTCCTTCTTCGCATCCGGTCTTCTTGTACAGGGACTAAAGATCACTTTTCGTATTCCCCGCCCCTGGGTTCTTGATCCCACCTTTGAGCCGGTTGCAAAGGCCGTACCTGCTGCCACGGGCTATTCCTTCCCAAGCGGACATACACAGTCTATCACATCTCTTTTTGCCACTCTTGGATTTCATTTCAGGAAAAGAAGAAATCGAATTCTTTCCTATATAATGATCTTCCTTGTCGGAATGTCCAGAATGTATCTCGGAGTTCACACTCCAAAAGATGTTCTGACCTCCTTCCTTGTCAGTTTCGTGATTGCAGGTCTCTGTTATCGTTTCACCTACGCACAGGATCCGACCATTAAGGATGAAACCTCCAAAAAGAATCCTGCCAAAGAAGACGGATGTTCTTCTCCGATGATCCGCGCCCTTCTGTTGATCGGTGCAAGCCTTGTTCTTCTCGTATACGCACTTGTCATGTATCACAGACAGGTCATCGAACTTGCCTATGCGGCCGACTGTATCAAAGCCTCCGGTGCGGGCATCGCTTTCGGAATTGGATATTATATAGAAGAAACCCGAATTCATTTCACGGTTCCTCCCACATGGAAAGCCAAAATCCTTCGTTTTCTTCTCGGTGTAATCATTGCGGTTCTTCTGTTAGAAGGCATTAAACCCATTGTAGGAACTTCCCTCGCGGCTTCCTTCTTCCGTTATTTTATTGCGGTACTGTGGGTTGTAGCACTGTACCCAGCAGTGTTTAACCGAATCAAGTAAGTCCCCCTCTTCAAATGCGCAGAGCATCAAGCGGTGGGCTCTGCTGCTTATATGCACTCAAAAAAACGTGTCGGAACTGATTCCGGCACGTTTTCTTATGTAACGCTTTATATTTATCACTGATTGCTGAGATATTTTTCAATGCTGCTCATAGCGTCTTCTTCATCTTCTCCGTTTGCGGAAAGAGTAATCTCTTCTCCGGCATCCAGACCAAGAGTCATCATACCCATGATGCTCTTCGCATTCACACGCTTTTTACCAATTTCAACATAAATTTCACTATTGAACTGACTTGCAACCTGTACCAGCTGTGCAACCGGTCTTGCTTCCAATCCAGTAGACAATTGAATTGTAATTGGTTTTTTGATCATAATGTTTCCTCCTCACTTTCCCGCAGTTCTTCAGCCATCAAAGACAACTTTCGAAGTCTGTGATTTACCCCCGACTTACCTACCTGCGGCACTAACATCATACCTAACTCTTTAAGTGTTGCATCCGGATACTGCAGCCTCAGAACCGCGATCTCCGATAAATTCTCAGGCAAACTCTCGAACCCCCTCTTTTGTTCGATCAGTCTGATATCTTCAATCTGCTTTACTGCAGCGTTCACAGTCTTGTTGAGGTTCGCTGTTTCACAATTCACCTTGCGGTTCACGGAATTTCGCATTTCTTTCAGAATACGAATATTCTCCAGATCCATCAGCGCAACGCTCGCCCCCATAATCGCAAGCATATCAACAATCTGTGCCCCTTCTTTCACATAGACCACATAAGACTTCTTCCTGAGTACCGTCTTCGCATCTATATGAAAGCTTCGAATCATTGTCTGAAGCTGTTCTGCTTTTTCCTCATCGGAAAAAACAATTTCAAAATGATACCCTTTGTTCGGATCACTGATCGAGCCAGATGCAAGAAATGCACCACGGATATATGCTCGTTTGCAGCACTCTTTCTGGGTAATCAGACAATGCCTCTGCAGCTTAAGTCCTCCGGCAACCGTATCAACGAGCATTTTCGTTCCTTCCAGAACATTCCCAGCCGTAATCTCATCCTGAATTCTCAGAAAAAAGCCTTTGCCTCGTTTGGAATGAGCGCTCTCGTCTGCTACAATCACTGTCTCCATATTAAATGTTTTTTTTAGTAAAGTAAAGCACTTTCTTGCAATCCCTTCATTTTCTGTATGCACAACCAGTTCGGTTCTGCCCTCTTCTGTGAATTGAACGCTTCCACAGCTGCCAAGAATTGCAGCCAGTTCCGCCAGATTACAATGTCGTGCTGAATCGATTTGTCTTGTTAATTCTTCCTTAACGGCTCCTGAAAATGACACTCTCTACAGCCTCACATTTCCAAAGACCAGATTTTATTTTCCGATTCGGCGGTCTTTCTCCGAATCCCTGTGTTCCAGACGATATCCATACTCACCCTTTCCGGCAAGTCTGTGATAAAGTTCTCTTGCAATAGTAATGGAACGATGCTTTCCTCCGGTACAGCCAATTGCGATGACCAGACTCGTCTTACCTTCACTTGCATACTTCGGAATCAGAAACTGAACCATATCCTCCAGCTTCTGTGCAAATTCCTTCGCATCTTCATTCTCCATGACATAGTTAAATACCGCATCATCCATTCCTGTGAGAGGTCTCAGTTCTTCCACATAATAAGGATTCGGCAAAAATCTTACATCAAATACCAGATCTGCGTCGCTGGGAATTCCATATTTGAATCCAAAGGAGAGAACCGTCACCATAAGGTTGTTGAAACGGACATTCTCTACGAAGATTCGCTCCAGTTCCTGCTTCAGTTCCCTCGTGAGAAGATGACTTGTGTCCACAAGATAATCTGCTTTCTTTCGGATCTCCCCAAGCTGAGCACGCTCTTTTTCCAGACCCTCTTCTACTCTTCCATTCATGGAAAGAGGATGGCGTCTTCTCGTCTCCTTAAAACGCTTTACAAGTACGCGGTCCGAAGCATCCAGAAAGAGAATCTGAAAATTATACCCGAGAGCTTTCAGCTTTTTCAGTTCTTCGTAAAGTTCCTCCGAAGTGCTTCCGCTCCGGGCATCAATCCCAAGAGCCACATCCTGAACATCTTCCCCTCTCGCTTCCAGCATCAGTGCCGCAAACTTGACAATCAGAGGAATCGGCAGGTTGTCGACGCAGAAGAAACGCATATCCTCCAGCATCTTCAGGGCGGCGGTTTTTCCCGCTCCGGACATTCCCGTAACAATCACAAAGCGCATAATCCTCTGCTCCTAAAACTCTCCGAGGAATTTCACCTCAGGCTCCAGCGTAACTCCAAACTCAGCTTCTACCCGCTCACTGACATCTTTCATAAGCTGACATACATCTGCGGCAGTGGCTTCTCCTACATTAATGACAAATCCACAATGCTTTTCAGAAACCATGGCATCTCCTACACGGTAGCCTCGAAGCCCGGCATCCATAATCAGTTTTCCCGCAAAATACCCCACCGGGCGTTTGAAGGTACTTCCTGCGCTCGGAAATTCCAGCGGCTGTTTGTCAATACGTCTCTGGCTGAGATCTCTCATGGTATCTCGGATCTCATCCTCATCTCCCGGCTGCAGCTCAATAACCGCCTCCAGCACAATCCAGTGATTCTTCTTAATCACGCTGCTTCTATACTCCAGTTCCAGCTCTCTCGCCGGAATATGGATCACTTCACCGGCAGGGGTCATAGCGGTTACTTCCTCAAGTACCTGCTTCATTTCGCCGCCGTAAGCGCCGGCATTCATGACCGCAGCACCTCCAAGCGTTCCCGGAATTCCTCCGGCAAACTCAAACCCGGTCAAAGAGGCGTTTCGTGCAGCTGCCGCAATGGTAGAAAGCAGTGCACCTGCCTGAGCCACAATGCGATGTCCATGAACAAACACCTGATTCAGGTTCTTGTAAATCTGAATCACGGCTCCTCGATATCCCTGATCACTTACAAGCAGATTGCTTCCATTTCCAAGGATAAAAAACGGAATCTCACACTCTTTGCAGAGAGCAAGAATCTTCTGTATCTCTTCTGTCGTACCGGGCATCAAAAAAAGATCTGCCGGGCCGCCGATGCGAAAAGTCGTATGGCGATTCATAGGCTCATCAACCAGTACGTTCTCCTCTCCCAGCAAATCCTTAAAGCGTTTTATCACTTCCTGATTCAATCTATTCATCCTCACTTTTTCTTCAGTTTTTGATTCGTTTTTTGATTCGATCCCTGTTCTCCCGAATGCTCTGCATTGTATGCCGAAAGAATGTCCTTTACAATCTCTCGCGCAACAACCAGTCCGGCCATTCCCGGAACGAAGGCGATACTGCCTCTGGACTCTTCTCCCTTCTCTCTTGAAAAAAGGAGTTTGATTTTTCCGGTCGGAACCTGTCTGAATTCCGATTTAATCTTTCTGAGCATCGGGTTCATAACTCCAAGCTGCACTTTGCTCAAATCCAAAAGCTCAAATTTGGACGGATCCATTCGATTCTCCACATTGATGCAGGTAATTACCGGAATCTTATGCTCTGCCGCCTTGCCGGCGATCAGCATCTTATCCTTCCGGGAATTTGTCGCATCCACCACATAGTCAAACATGTGAAAATCAATCATATCCGCCGTTTCCTGCCGATAATAGGTGCCGTAAGTATTCACAAGGATCCGATCATCAATATCCCGAATATATTCCTTCGCAACCTCCACCTTACTCCGGCCAACAGTAGAACGGAAGGCAAAGAGCTGTCTGTTAATATCTGTTATGTCAATGGAGTCCCCGTCAACCAGGGTCAAACAGCCTACGCCGCATCTTGCCAGTGTTTCAACAATATACGAACCGACTCCTCCCAGGCCAAACACAGCAATCCGTGCTCTGGCAAGCTGGTCAGCTTCTTTTGCTCCCAGCAGCATTTCCATGCGGGAAAATGCATCCAGCATCTTACCACCCTCCCATCTGCCGATATTCCATTTCATTATACAATCTAACAGGGATACTGTCAAAACAAAAGAAAACTGCATCTTATAAAATCCAAAACTTCATAAGATACAGTTTCTTTTCATCTCAGCCGGGGAGACCCCCATCTTCTATAAGCAGGGATAACAAATTAGTCTCAGTGGGGGTTTAAATCCCTGCTTCACAGGTGCTGATCACTCTTTCCAGTTCAGGTTAAACTTCGCTTCCCATTCTCCTTTTTCATTGACGAACCCCTGGTAAATTCCTCTTACTGTATACCAATACTCCCCTTTCCAGGCAAGTCCGTATTTCAGTTTATCCACGATTTCGTCTTTCTCATTATAGAGCGTTCCCTGTTGTCGGTATCCTTCACTTTCCGAATCTTCGAGATAAAGCAGGTTCTCCGAAAGCTGAATCTGATCCATCATATACATCGTTTTTACGGAATATACCTCTTCCCCTTCCGGATTCTTATATACGGTAAACACCGAAGTTTCGCCTTCTTCATTCTCATCCTGCACAGCTCTTCCGGTCACCAGATAATTCTTATTGTAAAGGTAAGGATATTCTCCTTCTTCCATTTCTACCTCAAGCAAGGTAAAAAGAATTCCATCTGTCAGAATATAGGCTTTGCCATTCTCCATCCCATAGGGCTGCATTTCTCCCTTTCCGTCTTTCACAAAGCCGACGCACTCCCGTCCCCCAAGCTCTTCGTATACGCCTCCCCGGACGTAATTTCCGTAGCAGATACTCGCATCAGGGCTTTCCATCCCGCCCCTGTACTCTATGGGTTCCAGATCACTATTCAGAAGTTGGACCGTTCCATCCTCCAGGGAAACAAGCGCAAATTTTCCAACATCTATAAGACCCAGTTCCATCTCAAAATAACCGTAGGTTTTTCCTGTAAAAACCGAAATTCTACTGCCTCTCAGAATCTCATTTCCGTCCATATCCCAGACAGACTGCTCATCACAGATATAGTTTCCTAGAATTGCATTTCCCTGACCAGCTCCGTAAATACCACATATTTTTTTACTGATTTCTTCTGAGAGTTCCCGAATCGCATTGCCTTCTTCATCAAACAAAACTCCGCAGCCTTTTTCCCCATCTGCAGCTGCAGCAGCAAAGCCGTCTTTTAAAGGCACAAGATTCATGCTTGCGTATTCCCCTGTTTTCGCAAAGAATTCCATGTGATACCGTACGCTTCCTGTCTCATCATATACATCGAAACTGCCTTTTTCATTATCATAAACTCCGTAATATCCATCGATGCTTCTCACCGATGTCTCCGGAAATGGATACTCACCAAGTTCCTGATTATTGAAAACACTGTATGGAATTACCATGCCGTTTCTATGTTCCAGCAGAATGGCATCCTCTGAAATGATCGCCGGTTCTTGAAACCAGGTTGTGGAAATATCCAATGTCGTACAGTATTCCCCATCATGGTTAATCAGCGCAACGCCGTTTTCTGCTCCAAGACTCCCCGCATCGCCTCCCTGCAGAAGAATGTACTGATTGTCCTCACAGAGTTTTGCCTGCACCACAGCTGAGACAGCCACACTTCCAAAAAGAATTCCCCCCAGCACACCGATTACTTTGTATTTATTTCTTCTCCACCGGAACATAACCACATTCCTCCACAAAATCCTGTCCTTCCGAGGACAAAAGCCAATTTCCAATATTCTTCGCCGAATCCGGTGAATCCTCCCGTGTAACAAAATAGAAGTCATTCACCAATGGATAGCTGCCATCTGCGATCGTCTCCTTTGTCGGCGCAGTTTCTTCAACGCTGACAAATTTCATTCCGGAAACTCCCATCATTTCAGAAGCATAATAGTATACAGAGTACCCGATGGCTGCCGCCGAATTGTCATAGTCAAGAAACTCCGTTATCATCCCTTCCATTGTCGAAACTTCTTTGGTATTCGCCTCCGTCATCGCTTCCTCACCAATCAAAAGCTTTCGCATCAGTGTCTGGCTGCCGCTTTTTTCCGGGCGGGTAAACACCTGTATCTTTGCATCCTCTCCCCCAACCTCTTTCCAGTTTGTAATCTTTCCGGTAAAAATATCGTGAACCTGAGCCGTAGTCAGTGTGTCCACCGGATTTCCTTCATTGACAATAAACACAAGTGCGTCTTTTCCCACCGGATTCATGGTAAGAGGGGCATACTCTTTCAGCTTTTCAACAGTTTCTCCGGCGGGTTCATAAGCAATGCAGAAATCTCTGTTTCCTTCCGCCAATGCAAGATAACAGGGATTTGTGTTACTGAAATCATCCAGAAGAGATTCCGCTTCGTTCTCGCTGCAGTCAGTGACTTTTCGCCCCAAAGCTTCCATCAGCGGCACACAGGCCAGGGAGCCATCCATCTTCGGAAAATCTTCATAGGCCATCTTAGGAAGTTCTGCCTCTTCCGCATAAACAGCACCACCCAAAGCCTGACACATCATTCCGGCCATTATCAGAGAAATCATCTGTTTCTTCATTCCTCATCCTCCTGCTCTTGTTCTCAACTGAATTAGCTATTGTGTATAAGAATATCAATGGAATTTAATTATTTACATGCTTTTACCATAAGTATAAAACAAACTGATGAAATTTCAACCAATTTCGTTCTTCATAAGAAGACATTCCACCCGTTCAATATTGTGCTCGTATACTGTACCTGCCTATTGTTCTTGCGAGACCTCATAACAACAAAATCCCCGACCTCATGTATTTTACATGATGATCGGGGATTCTATTGAATACCGTTCATGAAACCTCAAATGATAACATGTGCAAGTAGTAGAGGGGATTGCACATATCCGCTTTCCTTTGACGTTTGACTCCGGTATCTGATTATGCTTCTACACTTTCTTTCTGAAAAATACGGAAGGAATATTTGTTCAGCACATTCAAAAGAATGGAACCTAATACTCCTGCAGAAATCACCTCTCCTGCTCCGACAGTCAGAACCATCATCCAGATCGGAAGCGGTACTGCATAAGCGTATTTCAGTACAAACGGCACAATCAGTGCGTTTGCCACGATCGGAGGAACCGGTGCCAGCCATTTGCTCTTCTTACCAAGCTTGTAAGTGAAATATGCGCCAATGAGGGTCGCAAGGCTTCCGAAAATAACATCCGGAAGAGCTGCTCCTCCAAGAATGTTGGCAAGCAGACATCCTACAAACAGCCCCGGAATTGCGGCCGGTGTGAAGAATGGAAGAATGGTCAGTGCATCTGAGAAACGAACTTGAACTTCTCCATAGCTAAGTGGTGCGAACAGCAGTGTCAGTACAACTTAAATTGCTGCGATTGCTGCTCCCTGAACGAGGTACAGTGTGTTTTGCTTTTTCATTTTCAATGTTCTCCTTTAGTTTTGTTTTACGAGTGGAAGGTCACGAACACTCGATTCATCGCAGTCCGGAAAATTCCGACTGAGATATACCTCCGGCAGGCTCTATAAGACCTTATTTTTATGAGCACTGCAACGTGTGGTAGTATAGCATGCAATCTTTCCGATTGCAAGTATTAAAACTCATACTCCCCTGCTGCTTTCATTTTGACAGTTGTTCCAAAGAATGTCTTCATTGCCTTTAGAAGAGCATAGGTATCTTTGGCTCCTGCAGTCTCA
>JAUNAE010000621.1:1110-1786 GCA_030527765.1 Eubacteriales bacterium | reverse complement strand
AGATATTCAGCTGTTTTGCAAGAATCTGACGGTCGCCACTTGCTTGATTGAGCATGTATACATAATCCGAGTTCTCAAAGATGTTTTCCACCTCGCGAGAGGAAAGCAAGTCATAGGGTAGGATAAGGGCGCCTTACGCCATATGCGCAGGTTTCCCAGTTCCTCCCTCGGAACCGGACTTACTCCTCTCGAAGTATCCGGCTCCCCACTAATAATTAACAAATCAATCAAGTCGGGTTTCCTCCATGAATCCTTGTATGGCAATCATGACAAACCACCATCGTCTTACGGCGAAGCTGTTTCATCCTGAGTTCCCACGGTTCATTACCCAGTTCATTCATATTGCGGACTACATGTACTTCGTACAGTTCGTTCACATGCTTCTTACCACAGAGTTCGCAGACATGGGCATTGAGCCTCTGTCTGATTGTGGATTTGAAATTGAATTTTGCTCTCTGATACACAACGTCTGTTGCTTCGCCCTTTTTACAATCGGCGATCTTTACAGGACGTACTCTTTTTGTGCCGCTTTTGGTCTCATAAGGAATAGACCATGTACGTCCATCCTTATATTTTCTGATAATCTTTCGCACAGAAGTTTTGTGCTTGTTGGCAATGGTTTTCAGGCAACTGTATTCCATCAGATAACAGAAGAAGTCCAGCGTATGATAATCCA
>JAUNAE010000621.1:0-1100 GCA_030527765.1 Eubacteriales bacterium | reverse complement strand
GTTGAGCAAACCACGCATCTCAGAATTGTAGTGCTCGACAATCTCACTATCAGACAAATTCAGAAGGTCTGGCCTATGCATAGGCTTCAGTCTTCCATCCTTTGTTTTAACCACGGCTTTCTTTGCAAACAGGAAGTGCTCGATCTTTTCCGTATGAGGAATAGTGAGCGCAACTTTAAGATGCAGGGATCTGGATTTTCTCCATTTTCCATTCGTCATCTTGTATCCTTTAATCTCCTGACTACGGCGTACATTAATGTCATAGCCAATGAATCGGACTTTTTCGGAACTATGCGTAATCTTTGTTTTCTCATCACTGAGTGTCAGTTTCAGCTCAGTACTTAAGAATTCACCGATTTCCGCTTTTAGCGCAATGCAGTCCTCTTTAGAACCGCATACACCGACAAGCCAATCATCCGCATATCGTACAAAGGTAAACTTTTTATGATTCTGTGAATGACAGGGAACCTTACGCAATTCCTTCACCAACTCGTTGTAACAGGCTAATCTCTCTAATCTTTCCCTGCTGTCTGTGGTTTTGGAAATCCAATAAGACTCCTTCTTCCTAGCATTATCCAACTCCCGATAGATCGGTGTTTTATAGTTCTTGCCTCTCGGAACATCGAATCTCTTCTTTATTTCCTCGAATTTCTGATCCAGTTCATTCAGATAGATATTGGCGAGAATCGGGGAACAGATACCTCCCTGCGGAGTACCGCTGTAGGTCTTGTTATATTCCCAGTTCTCTACATATCCTGCCTTCAGAAACTGGCGGATAACATTAAGGAATTTGCTGTCTTTGATTTTTCTGCCCAGTATTCCTATCAACACTTCATGGTCGATATTGTCAAAACAACCTTTAATATCACCTTCAATGAACCATGTGATACCTGTAAAGTCAGATGAGATCTGACGTAAGGCTGTGTGACAGCTCCTTCCTGGGCGAAAGCCGTGGGATTTGCTGTTGAACACTGGCTCATAGATAGCTTCCAGAATCATTCTGACTGCTTCCTGTAGCAGTTTGTCCCTAAACGAAGGAATTCCAAGCGGGCGCATTTTTCCGTTCTTCTTGGCAATATACTGCCTTCTGACAGGATTAG
>JAUNAE010000128.1 GCA_030527765.1 Eubacteriales bacterium | reverse complement strand
ATGCAATCAGTGGCTTTATTAAGCAAAACACCTGTTTCTCTTATATCTGCTTCTTCCGGAGAAAAATCCTCTCCGTCCTGAGTAATGTAAGGATCGTCTTCTGCCATAAACTCCACAAGAGACCAGCTCGGATTTCTTTTTCCACGAAGGTGTACTGCACAAGCTGCCGGATATGTCCCCTCTCCCGGAAGGGGACCTCCATTCAAACCACCGGAGGTCATTTCCACCTGGGCAAAGTGCCCTGACTCATCCATAAAAATCTCTTCACACCACCCCTGCCTGGAATACATACTCCGATTTGTTGGGCGATGATAGAAGATGTAATATCTGCCGTCAATTTCCTCCAGGCCGCCATGATTGTTGCCATAAGCAGTCATGATGACTCCCTTTGGATCTCCCGCAAATTTATCTCCGTTACTGATCAGAACTCCGCCAAATCGAAAGTCTCTGTCCGGCTTCTCGCTGACCGCATAACACAATTCATGCAATGCCACAGAAGAGTATACGAGATAATATTTTCCTTTGAATTTGCGAATCGAACTTGCCTCAAAAAACTCATGTCCTTCATAACCGGAACCCTCTTCTTCACCAAGAATCGGAAGCAGTTTCTTCGGTTCTTCACAAATCGTGATCATATCCTCCTGAAGACGCATCACGAGAGAGGCTTTTGGCTCTTTTCCAATATAGGAAGAATTAATAGGACCATTTCCGGAATAGAGATACACGGTTCCATCCTCATCCATGAAAACTCCCGGATCAAACTGAATGGTATCTCCCGGCCGTTCTCCGAGATAATTTCCCTGAGAATCCTGCACGATTCCGTGAAATTCGTACTTTCCTGCCGGCGTATCACACACGGCAACACCGATGGATGAAATGGTATCGTCCGGACAATAGTAGAGATAATATCGTCCATCCTTTCCCCGGACGACATCCGGTGCCCAGAATTCGTGGGTTCCATCCTTCATGCGCGGATCCTGGGTTCTCGTATATATCACGCCCTCATAGCGCCATTCCTTCAGATTGTGAATGTCCGCAGAATAGCACACATAGTCATTCATGCAGAAGCGCTCACCGCCAAAGCGGTCATGACTTCCGTAAATATATACCCTGTCTCCAAATACATGAGGCTCCCCATCAGGTATGTATTCATATTCCGGCAAATACGGATTCGTGATAAAATTTTCCATACAAGCATCTCCCTTTATATCAAATGGATATTCGCAATCCGCCGGAGGCTCATCTCACGGTTTCAGTCGTTTCTTTGCTTCTGAGAAAAAATTCGGATAGGTATCTTTCATGTATCGCACATTGGATACCCAGTTCATAAGGAGCAGTGCCAGCACTCTGGCAAAATCCGCTTCCAGATGTTCCACATCCGCCGGCTTCAGATCTTCGTACTCTCCTCTGAGACGATGCTCGTCCACCAGATGAAAAATCCCCCAGAGCATACTGGTAAAATATTCATGCTCGAACAGCAGCGGATTGGAGGACAAGATCATAAGCGTCGTCTGCTTGGAAAGAATCAGCGGAATTGCTTTTTCATACATGTCACGGCTCAAATGGATCTGAATCTCCGTTTCCTCAATTTCCTTCTGGGCAGTCTCCACATCTTTCGGATTTTTAAGACCACTTCCAAAGGAAAGTCTCTTCAGTTCCTCCTTGTTGTCCGTATTCTGTATGATGATTTCCATCAGCTCTGCACCCAGTTCCGTAAAGAAAGTACTGCAGAGCATTTTTGTTTTTTGAATCTGTTCTTCTTTTTCCCGCTGATTCATCACCTCACCCACCACGATGGTCGCCAGCGCAATGGTGATGGGCATAAAAGCCAAATCCTGCAGGATGTAGAAGGCGGTGTTTCTGGGATCGTGAAAAATCAAAAGCTGCACTCCATAGATAAGTACAGAAAGAAGAATCAATAAACGAACCGCCAGTTTTTTCATCCTATCCCCTCTTTTCCTGTAAACACAGCATGTCCCAAAGTATTCCTGTCGAACTTGCTGTGATTCAACATCTGCACCATGAATCTGTTTTCTTTCATTCCGTAAAAAATCTCTGCACTAGCGTGTAAGGTCTCCGTAGCAGTCTGGTCTTCTGTCACGGAAAAGTCCCCAGCTGAGGCGGTTTACCGAAATTTCATCCAGGTCATAGGTGTGAAGAAGAATCTCTTCCTGATCTCTTCCGGCACTTTCCACAATCTGTCCGGTCTCATCGGTCATAAAGGAAGAACCATAAAACACCAGTTCAGAGCTCTGTCCACCGTTCTCTGTACAAGGAGTCACCTTTTCCAGACCGATACGGTTCGCCGCAATCACCGGAATCAGGTTTGATCCCGCATGGCCCTGCATGCAAATACGCCAATGCGGCATACTGTCACAGGTAATGATCGGCTCACTTCCAATCGCAGTCGGATAAAGAAGAAGCTCGGCTCCTTTCACCGCCATGGCTCTGGCAGTTTCCGGGAACCACTGATCCCAGCAGATTCCCACGCCGATTTTTCCATATCTCGTATCCCACACCTGAAATCCCGTGTTTCCCGGAGTGAAGTAGAATTTTTCCTGATAAAAATGATCGTCCGGAATGTGTGTTTTGCGGTATACCCCAAGAACACTTCCGTCTCCATCGATCATTGCGACGGTATTATACAGAACATTTCCGTCTTTCTCATAGAAACTGATCGGAAGAACAACCCCAAGCTCTTTCGCTACTTCCCGGAAGTGGCAAACAGCCTTGTTTTCCTCCAGAGTCTCTGCGAACGCATAATACTCATATCTTCGTTCCTGACAAAAATAAGGACGTTCAAAAAGTTCCGACAGAAGGACAACCTGTGCACCTTTCCCTGCTGCCTCCCGGACCATCCGGTCTGCCTTCTTAATATTTTCTTCCACCGAAGCGGTGCACTGCATCTGAATCGCTGCAACGGTTACCTCTCTCATAGTTGTTTTCTCCTTGGAATCTGCTGAGTAATACAATGAATATTCCCTCCGCCCACAATAATCGGGCGGGCAGGAATCGGATAAATTTTTCTCTCAGGAAAAAGTCCTCTTAAAATCTCTGCTGCCACTTCGTCATTCTCATCTCCAAAAAACGGCAGAATAATTCCTCCGTTGGAAATATAAAAATTCACATAGCTTGCGGCCAGACGCTCTCCTTCTTCCCTCTGATCCTCTCCTTCTTCAAAGATGAGGGCAGACAGTTCTTCCTTCGTAATGCGTACCGGATTTTTCGGAATCGGAAGTTTGTGAATTGTAAGGGCTCTTCCTTTGGCATCTCTTTCTTTTTCCAGATAGGCAAGACACTCATGGCTTGGTCCCCACTGCATATCCGAAGGATCCTCGGTCCATGCAAGAACCACTTCCCCGGGGCGGACAAAGGCACAGACATTATCCACATGTTCATTGGTCTCGTCACCGGCGATTCCTCTCGGAAGCCAGAGAACCTTCTGAACCCCGAGATAACATTTCAGTTCTTCTTCGATCTGCTCTTTTGTGAGATTCGGATTGCGCCCCGGACTCAGAAGACAGGTCTCTGTCACCATGAGAGTTCCTTCTCCATCGGAATGAATCGAACCGCCCTCCAAAACAAGATGTCTGGCATCCACAGGCTCGATGCCAATTGCCCGGCAAATCGCCTCCGCTGCCTTGTCATCTTTTTCCCAGTTGGCATACAATCCGTCATAATCGCCGCCCCAGGCATTGAATCTCCAGTCAATCCCCCGAACCTCGCCGGATTCCCCGACAATCCCTGTCGGACCGATATCCCGTGCCCAGGCATCGTCTGTATCAATGGGAAGCACCTGAATTTCAGAATCTCCTGAAAATTCCCGGCGGCATTCTTCCAGGTGGTCGGCATCTGACAGCATCCATACCTTTTCACTCCGTGCAATGGCTCTCGCAATCATGGCAAATACGGGTTTTGCCTCCCGACCTCCGTTCGTCCAGGATCCCGGCCGACTGGGCCATACAAGGACGCATCCCTCGTGAGGTTCAAATTCTCCCGGCATGCGGTATCCCTCATCTGCCGGATACCACTTCTCGGATTTCTGTAATTCCATACAATCTGTTTCTCCTGTTCTACACTACAATCTGCATCTGAAGTCTTCATATCCGAACTTCTTCAAAATTCTTCCACTATAACCTGCATTTGAAGTCTTCATATCCAAACTTCTTCAGAAGTCTGCACTCTCCGCTTTCTTCCATAAGCACAATGGACGGCAGACACATTCCGTTGAACGTATTATTCTTCACCATGGAATAAATCGCCATATCTTCAAAACACAGTCTGTCTCCAACCATAATTTCCCTGTCAAAGGAATAATCTCCGATCACATCACCTGCCAAGCAAGTACAGGAGGACAGACGATAAGTGTAAGCTTTTTCTCCTGCCTCACCGCTGTCTTTCAGAGGCGGGCGGTAAGGCATCTCCAGTACATCCGGCATATGACACGCTGCAGATGCATCCAGAATCAGCGTCGTAATACCATTCTCCACTTTTTCCAGCACTTCCGTCACCAGATAGCCGGCATTCAAAGCAATTGCCTCTCCCGGCTCCAGGTACACCTCTACCTGATAAGTCTCTTTCATATGACGAACGAGTTGAATGAGTTTTTCCCGATCATAATCTGCTCTTGTAATATGATGGCCTCCGCCCATGTTCAGCCATTTCATTTCATGAAGATAGCTGCCGAACTTTTCCTCAACCACCTTAAGCGTCGTCTCAAGATCGTCGGAATTCTGTTCGCAAAGGGTATGGAAATGAAGACCGTCCAGTTCCTTAAGAATCTCCGGATCACGTTCCAGTTCTTTTGTAAAGTTTTCCAGTGTCACGCCAAGTCTGGAGCCCGGCGCACAGGGATCATAGATCGCATGATCCCCCTGTGTGGAACATTCCGGATTAATGCGCAGTCCGAAGCTTGGATGCTTTCCCTGACGCTCCCCTTCTTCCCGGGCAAACGCAGCAAACCGCCTTACCTGAGAAAAGGAATTAAAAATAATATGATCACAAATCACTGCCAGTTCCGGAATCTCTTCTTTTCGATATGCAGGGGAGAAAACATGATTCTCTTTTTTCATTTCCTCATACCCCAGTCTCGCCTCAAAAAGTCCGCTGGCGGTGGCTCCGGACAGGTACTTTCCAATCAGTGGATACAGTTCATAATTGGAAAAAGCCTTCTGAGCAAGAAGAATTCTTGCACCGGACTCCTCGGCAACCTGCGCCAGAATCTCCAGATTTTGTTTGATTTTCGCCTCATCAATCACATAAGACGGTGTTGTCACTTCTGAAAAATTCATATACATTCTCCCAGACATAAGTCAAACAGATATTTGCAACCTGTTCCGCTATTCTCACGGTACAAGAACCGGATTCTCAACAACCTGCCATGGAAGTCCCCACTTGTTCAGTGCCTCCATGTATGGATCCGGATCAAACTCATCTGTGGTGAATACACCCGGCTGTTTCCACTGTCCGGTCACAACCATCATCGCTCCGATCATCGCCGGAACACCGGTGGTGTAAGAGATTGCCTGAGACTGCACTTCCTTGTAGCATTCCTGATGATCGCAGACGTTGTAAATATAAATGCTGCGCTCTTTTCCGTCCTTAATTCCGGTGAAAATACATCCGATGTTTGTCTTACCGACAGTTCTCGGACCAAGGGAAGCCGGATCCGGAAGAAGCTCTTTCAAAAACTGAATCGGCACAATTTCCTGACCATTGAAGTTCACCGGTGTAGTGGAAAGCATTCCCACATTCTCCAGACATTTCATGTGTGTCAGATAACTCTGTCCAAAGGTCATAAAGAAACGAATTCTTTTTACCTCAGGCATATTTCTTCCAAGAGCCTCGATCTCTTCATGGTGAAGCAGATACATATCTTTCATTCCCACACCGTCAAAATCGTACTCTCTCTTAATGCTCATGGCCGGAATTTCGATCCATTTGCCGTTCTCCATGTAGGAACCCGGAGCAGATACTTCACGCAGGTTGATTTCCGGATTGAAGTTGGTTGCGAAAGGATATCCGTGGTCTCCGCCGTTGCAGTCCAGAATGTCAATGGTGTGAATCTCATCAAAATAGTGTTTCTTCGCATAAGCTGCAAATACAGAAGTAACACCCGGGTCAAAACCTGTTCCGAGAAGTGCGGTCAGACCTGCCTTCTCATATCTCTCCTGATAAGCCCACTGCCAGGAATAATCAAAATATGCAGAGAAGCCAAGTTCCTTGCATCTCTTTTCATAGATCGCTCTCCACTCCGGATCGTTGGTATCCTCAGCTTCATAGTTTGCTGTATCGATGTAATCCACTTTGCACTCCAGGCAGGCATCCATAATGGTCAGATCCTGGTAAGGCAGCGCAACATTCAGAACCGCATCCGGCTGATAACTGCGAATCAGTTCCACCAGTTCCTGCACGTTATCCGCATCCACCTTCGCTGTTGTAATTTTTGTGGAGGTTTTTCCCTCAAGACTTGCCTTCAGAGCGTCGCACTTGGAAACTGTACGGCTGGCAATCATAATCTCCTCAAACACATCGCTGTTCTGGCAGCATTTCTGAATTGCAACAGAGGCAACGCCTCCACATCCGATAATTAATAATCTGCTCATAATTTATTCTCCTTCTTTATACAAGTTATTTATTTTTTGTTATGTAACTATTCCAAAGCAGTCATTTGCAATCCGCTTCGCAGCTTGCATTTATGCTGTTTTCTATGGATTTTAGCTTAGTTTCTCTTCTCTTCTTCCTCAAGAAGATCTTCCACGTACTTCGGCAGCATAAATGCACCCTGATGAAGGTTCGTGGTGTAATACCAGGTTTTCAATCCCCTGGCTTTCCATCTCACCGGATTGAAATCGATCAGTGGATGATATTTCTTTGATGCAAATCCAAACATCCAGTAACCTGCCGGGCAGGTTGGAATGCTCGCCTGATAAACACGGCTGATCGGGAAGCTTCGATATACTTTCCGATGCATGGCACGAAACGCCGCCTCATCTTCATCGTAGAAGGGACTTCCATGCTGATAGACCATAATTCCATCCTCATGCAGAGCCCGATAACAGATTCCATAGAATTCTTTTGTAAAAAGTCCCTCGGTATGTCCGAATGGATCTGTGGAATCGTTGATAATCAAATCGTACTTGTCGTGACAACGGCGAAGGAAACGAAGTCCATCCATATTGTGGATCTCCACCCTTGGATCATCGAAGCCCTTTGCCGTCTCCGGAAAGAATTCCCGGCTCACCTGAACAAAAAGCTCATCCGGTTCCACGACATCGATGTGTTCAATTTCCGGATACTGGGTGCAAACTCTTGCGACACCTCCGTCACCACCGCCAATAATCAGCACATCTTTGACACTTTTGTGCACCGCCATTGGAACATGTACGATCATCTCGTTATAAATAAACTCATCTGCCTCGGAAAAGATAATTTCTCCGTCCAGAACAATCATTTTGCCAAACTCATTGGATTCAAACACATCAATCCTCTGATATTCGCTCTGCTGGCTGAATAACTGTCTGTTGACCTTGACTCCGGTTTTGACATTTTCCGTATCAAGCTGTTCAAACCAAATTGCCATGAGCTTCTCCTCTCTTATCCTACGGACATACGCAATCCGTCTTGTTACTATTTACTGTTCGTCTGCGATGACGCTGAGTTCTTTTGTATAAGGATCCAGGGTTCCCTGAATCGAGCATCCCTTCTCCTTCGCATACTGAATGTACTGAATGATTTCTCCTGTCACCCGCTCTCCCGGAGTCAGAATCGGAATTCCCGGCGGATAGCACATGACGAGTTCGCCGGAAATCATTCCCTCTGTTTCCTCCAGAGGAACGGATTTCTTTTCCGAATAAAAAGCTCTCTTCGGAGTCAGCACCATTTCCGGCTGAATGAAGTCTCCGCAGAACTGGTCCCGGTCTTCCTTGCCGTACACACGCTTGATATCTTCCAGTGCACCCACAAGGCGCTCAATATCCTGCATCCTGTCTCCGATGGAAATGTACGCAAGAATATTTCCGATATCACCAAACTCAATCTGAATGTCATAATCATCCCTGAGAAGATCATACACTTCGATTCCTGTAAGACCGATTCCCTGGGTATAAATCGACAGCTTTGTCACATCAAAATCGTAGACGCATTCCCCGTCAATGAGTTCTTTTCCATAAGCATAATAACCGCCAATGGCATTGATCTCGCTTCGCGCATATTCCGCCATCTTTGCAACTTTTTTGAAAGATTCACTTCCCCGAAGTGCCAGATTTCGTCTGGAAATATCCAGACTCGACAACAGCAGATAGGACGCACTTGTCGTCTGCGTCAGATTGATAATCTGCCGCATATATTCCTCATCGAAATTCTTTCCACAGAGGAGAATGGAACTCTGGGTAAGACTGCCTCCGGACTTATGCATGGAAACCGCCGCCAGATCCGCTCCGGCAGCAATGCCGGAAATCGGGAGTTCCTCACTGAAATAAAGATGGGTACCATGAGCCTCATCCACAAGCACCTTCATTCCTTTTGCGTGTGCAATTTTCACGATTTCCTCAATATTGGAGCAGACTCCATAATAAGTTGGATTGTTAATAAAAACTGCCACTGCATCCGGATTCTCTTCTATGACACGCTTGATCTCTTCCGTTTCCACTCCAAGAGCAATTCCGATTTTGGAGTTTACTTTCACTTCCACATACACCGGAATTCCACCACAGAGTACAAGGGCATTTATCACACTTTTGTGTACATTTCGCGGAAGAATAATTTTGTCCCCTTCCTTACACACGGCGAGAATCATGCTCTGCACTGCACTGGTAGTTCCATTCACCATAAGAAATGCATGAGCGGCGCCAAATGCATCTGCAGTCAGCTCCTCTGCCTCTCGAATGACCGAAACCGGATGACCCAGATTGTCCAACGGCTTCATGGAATTCACATCCAGGCTTACGCATTTTTCTCCAAGCAGAGAAACCAGCTCCGGATTTCCCCTTCCTCTTTTGTGACCCGGTACGTCAAAAGGAACCACTCTCTTTTTTTTGAAAGATTCCAGTGCCTCATACACCGGGGCTCTCATTTGTCTGATACGCTCCATTCCTAATCCCCTATCTTTGTTATATTCATAAAAGAATTCTGCCCAGAAACAAAGTTTCCGGAAAATAAAAAAGCAGACGGTTTATCACCATCTGCTTATCGTTCAAAAAGATTTCCTCAGTTACACACTGATTCCGTATTGCATGCGAGCCAACCTCCAGCAACTGGATTCTCTACACAAAATATACTGTCACGTACTCTTATTGACCTCATAAGAAGATGAGAAAAACCTATAAATCAATAATTGTGGATCTACTATCCACATTCGGCAACTGACCCGGACTGTCCGTACGGTCCATAAATAAAGGGTCTAATTTTGCATAAGAACATAATTGTTCGCTTGCATGAACACTATAGCATTATTTATGACTAATTGTCAAATAATTCGTTACAGTTTACGGGTTAAAACGCGAATCTCGCAAGAGGATTCGCGCGCGAGTTCGGCAGTTGCGAAGC
>JAUNAE010000620.1 GCA_030527765.1 Eubacteriales bacterium | reverse complement strand
TCTGGCCTGCTTCGTGAGAACTCAGTGCTGGGCCAGGTCTATTGTAGCTTTTGGTGCCAAATCGCCGAGTTTTCGGTACTTTAGGAACAATGTGAGGACCCTGATGGATGTTTTTCTGCCTTACATATATCATGGCGTATGGGCTATGACAAGGATGTCTTTTATTATTTTTGCCACTGATCCGACCAAAAAATTCAGATATACCATTGATCCAATGTCCGGATTTGGTTGCCAAATTGGCAACCATTAAAGGTGACCGATTCCTTTTAAGCATATCCAATTTCCGAAATTTATCCCAACCTTAAATTATTACAATTCCTTATTTTGCGGCTTTTCCAGCATTTTAACGTCATCTATTTGTATCATTTTGTCCAACCTTAAATGCTTTTTACTATTCTGTTATGGTCCCAAATACATATCTTAATT
The DNA here is from genome assembly GCA_030527765.1 of Eubacteriales bacterium. The sequence continues at coordinate 1,366 of JAUNAE010000620.1, read as the reverse complement.
TCTGTCTGTACTGAGATTGCCTTCATACATTCGGCATCGCTATCGATAACAATGAGATATTATCATCGATAACTGTAATAAATACTCTCCCTTTCCAGTATTCCATGCTCATCTTCTACAACAACAAAGAAGTCCGACGGGTAGAAATAGCAATCCAGAGACTCATCCATAACCAGAAACATGCCATTACGATCCCGGCCGATTGCCTTATATTGCTTTCCCTGCCGTATGCCAAACAGTTCCCCGTTAAACCGATTAGTAATACATTCTACAATAGCTTCCTTGAGAGTAAGAACATCATCAGGATCATCAATGATTTCAAATTCCTCACGAGGATGGAAATCCGTAATCTGCCCACTATCATCACGAATATGAAGGCTATTTCTTGTCCCCTGCCAATATTCCACGAAGAAAGCATCGTATATTTTATCTGGAGTCAAATTCTTCTCTTTCGCTCCCATATACTTCACTTTTGCTGGTTTATTAAAATGAATATTCCTCAATTCAATACCACCTAATATTTCTATTCAAACAGTTCCTGCAGCATCCGTTCCGGTGCTTCAAGAAATCTCCTGGTAATAATATAATGCTCTGTCTCTTTATAAGAAACACTGTGAATTCCATCTTCTGTCAGTTCAAGTACTTCTGCCCCCGGAAAGGCCATCAGTATCGGAGAATGTGTTGCTATGATGAACTGTGAGTTACGACCTACCAGATTCTTCATATTACACATCAGACGCAATAACCTGGCTGGAAATAATGCAGCTTCTGGCTCATCGAGGATATAGATACCGTTTCCTCCAAATCGATTTTCAACCACACTCAGAAAACTTTCACCGTGACTCTGCTTATGAAGAGAAACTCCTCCGAAAGAGTCTATGATACGTGGTCCACCGTTATCCGGATCAGAATCTTCCCGATCAATGTAACTGGCAGCATTGTACATGCTTTCTGCTCTAAGAAAAAAGCCATCCATTGGTCTGCGAATGCCCCTTACCACAGTCATATAATTATATAATCCTGAATGAGAGTCGTTTGTAGAGAAACTGAAATTCTTCGTACCGCCTTCTGGGTTAAATCCCATTGCCACAGCAACAGCCTCTATCAGAGTGGACTTTCCCACACCATTTTCTCCGACTAAGAAAGTCACATTGGAGTTAATCGGCAGCGTCTCCATATCCACAATATGCTTAACAGCCGGAAGATTCCGGTAATAACAGCGCTCTTCAATCGGCTTGATCTTAATCCCTTTAACATACAGATTTGAAAACATATATAAACACCTTCCTCAAATGGTTACTCTTTCTGACAATATCATTCTACTACAAATAGAAGTCCAAAAGTCTGTACACCCACAGAAAAAGAG
>JAUNAE010000619.1 GCA_030527765.1 Eubacteriales bacterium | reverse complement strand
AGGAGTAAACCGCGTATTTTATGATTTGACGAGCAAACCGCCGGGAACGATTGAGTTTGAATAGTGCGCAAAACCCCGTTTTTCCTTATAAATAAAGGAAATTCGGGGTCTTTTTTTGCCTTGCTGGTACCCAAATGGTACCCAAATTTTAAAACGTCCTCTAAATCTCGTCCAAATCGATGCCTTCCGGCTCAAACATTGCACCAATTTGATTTGAGATATCTTCATGGCTTCCGGGGTACAAATGTGCGTACACTCTGAGGGTGATGTCAGGGCTTTCGTGACCGAGCCTTTCGGAGATCGCCTGGATTGGCACACCCATATTGATGAGCATGGAAGCATGAGAGTGACGGAGATAGTGAATGCGGATCGGAGTGTTACCGGATTCCGCTGTCCGTCTTTTGAACTCCGAGATCAGACCGCTCTTCCTAAAATAGAAGATGCGCTCATCATTCTCGAGATACAATCCGTCGATGTACTCCCGGAGCTGTTTGTGCAGCTGATCGTGAATCGGGATAGTTCTGATACTCCTTTTTGTCTTTGGAGTCAGTATCAGCTCCCGCCCATCAACCACAGCATAGTTTTTGTTTACATTGATGATTGGTTTGTCTGGCGGTATGTCTTCCGGAGTGAGTGCCAGAAGCTCTCCCTCTCTGAGACCCGCATAGAACAGGATGTTGAAAGCACATCGGAACCGTTCCTTCTTTATGAAGGTCAGGAAGTGCTCAAACTCATCCCGTGTCCAGACATCGAACTTCTCAGCCTTCGCATCTCCCATCGGGCCGGCAGTGATGCACGGATTGGATGAGAGCGAATAATACTTTACCGCATAGTTCATCATGGCAGACATCTGTGAATGTATCGTCCTCAGGTAAGTAGGAGAGTATGGGTCTCCATCCTCTGTCCGGTACTTCTTCATTTCGTTCTGCCACTTGCGGATTACGATCGGAGTTATCTCCGACAGTTTGAGTTTCTCAAAATACGGAACGATCTTGTCGTTGATCAGAAGCTTTTTCCCCTTCATGGTAGTAGGTTTCAGACGTTCTTCCTTATCCTCAAGATATTCCTGTACAAATGCACCGAAAAGGATGTTCGGATCTTTGACACCTCGTTCCAGAAACATCCTTTCCCATTCAAGAGCTTCTTTCCTTGTGGAGAAGCCCTTTTTCTTTTTTCGTTTCTTCGCACCGGTCCAGTCTACATAGTGGAACGATGTGTACCACAGAGTTTTCCCGTCCTTGGTGCTGTACTTGTATGCTGGCATATTCCTTCCTCAGTTACTGATGAAAGAAGATAGCATGCATCTGAGCATCCTTTGCTCATTCGGTTGCAGCATCCGATACTGAAGGATAAAAGCCTTCTCTTCTTTTGTTACATAGAAAGAGTCTGTGTCTTCTTCCTTCAGAAGATCGTCAGCTGGCACACCGAATACCTCCGCGATCTTGGCCGCAAGGGCGGAGCTGCATCCACTGTATCCCCTTTCAATATTTGATATCACCTGCGGAGAGCATCCGACAGCCTCGGAAAGCTCTGCCTGTTTGATACCGCGTTTTCTTCTTTGTTCTTTAATTCTTTCACCAGTTGTCATGGTTGATCACCCTATTGATGAATTAAATCCTTCTGTAAAATCAGAAGAGTAGGAAACATTGTTGCTTACTTCCAATTTCATGTTTTGAACATAAAATCCTATTGTCCGAAGAAGCTCGCCATTTTCCCCTACGCAAATGAATTCGCATTTGTCGAAAGAACATACATTTTTCTTCCCATAGAAATGCGCCATTTGATTATAAAATC
>JAUNAE010000127.1:1672-9561 GCA_030527765.1 Eubacteriales bacterium | reverse complement strand
GATAAGAGTACTTCAGGCATGCGAAAAGCGCCAAACAGCATGCCCAAAACAAAAAATTGAACAATTATAAACTGTACTTTTTCAGGTTTGTTTTGTTGACAGTAAAGTGGTGAAGTGATAAAATTCTGCAGTATGACAAGGATAAAATTGCCCTTAAGCTTCACCGGGCAGGAAAGAGATGTGAGAGAGTATGTTTCGATATTTTACGAAAAGGCTGGTAATGATGCTGGTGGCATTGTTCATGGTTATTTTGTTAACCTTTGTGATTGAACATTCCATCCCCGGCGGTCCATTTACCAACGATCGAAAAGTTTCCGCTGAAGTAGAGGAAGCTCTGAATGAGAAGTACCATCTGAACGATCCGCTGCCAAAGCAGTTTCTGGATTATTTGACGGGAATTATGCACGGAGATTTTGGTCCTTCCTACAAATACACAGGAAAGGAAGTTTCCGAATTCATTACGAATGGTTTTCCAGTATCCGGTAAGCTGGGTGGTATTACCATCATCTTCGTTGTGCTGGCATCCATTCCAATGGGAATTCTGGCTGCGGTTAAGAATGGAAAATGGCAGGATATGCTTGTTATGGCCCTTGCGACCATAGGAGTCACGATCCCCTCCTTTGTTATTGCATCCATTTTGATTTACGTATTTTCCTTCCGGTTGAATGTGCTTCCGACCTATGGTCTGGATAACTGGACAGGCTACATTCTTCCGGTGATTACGCTGGGAGGCTATTCCCTCAGTTATCTGGCAAGACAGATGCGCTCCAGTCTTCTGGAGGTTATGGGACAGGATTATATTCGTACAGCACGTGCGAAGGGACTTTCCGAGTTCAAAGTCATCTTCAAACATGCCCTGCGTAATGCGCTGATTCCGGTCATAACAGTGCTTGGACCGACCATCGCGAACCTGTTAACCGGAAGCTTTGTTGTAGAGCAGATTTTTGCAATCCCGGGTCTCGGCGTTCACTTTGTTACAAGTGTAAATCAGCGAGACTACACAACCATCATGGGTGTCACGATTTTCTATGCGACATTCCTTCTGGCGATGGTGTTCATTGTGGATGTGTTCTACTGCCTCATTGACCCTCGAATCAAGTACGACTAATCGGAGGACAGGAGTCAATCAGAATCTTGCCGAGTAACGGTGAGGGGATTGTATAGTCATGCATGGTTATGTATAGTCATGTTTTATACAGTACGGCATCGGTTACCGGATCTAATTGGAACGGAGAAATCATGGATAATAAATGGGAAATGCTTCAGTCCTCTAATGAGGACCGGGAAAAAATTTGGAAAAAGAACAGAACCTTCGCAGGAGATGTATGGTTCCGTTTTCGCCGCAAACCGACGGCGATTGCCGGACTGATTCTCATTGTGATTCTGCTTCTGTTTGCTTTTGTAGGACCATCCTTCACAAAGTACAGTTATTCAAACCAGAATCTGGAAGTGGTAAATATTCCGCCGCGTATGACAGTCTTTGTGGATAAGAACAGTGATGGATACCTGTACATCACCCAGTCCCTTCAGATTCTTTATGTGAATCCGGATGGAACTCTGGGAAAACAGCTGACAAAGCTTCGAGACGAAGAGAAGTCCAAGATGGTTATCTTTGACCTGGATGGCAAAGAGATTGGATTGTACTACGGTATCAAACCGTATCTGATTGCTGATCCGGAGACAAGAGTCATTTATCAGACCGCCAAGGTTTGGAATCATTCTTATATTCTTGGAACAGATGGACTTGGCCGTGATATTCTGACACGACTGATGTATGGAACGAGAGTATCTCTTCTTGTTGCCTTCATCGCCGTTGTGGTAAATATGGTCATCGGTATTGTATTCGGCGGAATCTCCGGCTACGTGGGAGGTATGACCGATACGGTTATGATGCGTATTGTAGATATCATCAGTACCATTCCGCTGACACTGTATGTCATCTTGATTATGGTACTTATGGGAAGTGGTATTAAGAGTATTATTATCGCTATTGGTACAACCTACTGGGTTGATATGGCGCGAGTTGTGCGAGGACAGGTACTGAGCCTCAAAAACCAGGAATTCGTTATGGCAGCAAAGACGATTGGATCTTCCACAAAGACGATCCTTATGGAGCATCTGATTCCGAATGCCATGGGATCCATCCTGGTTACCGTAACTATGCTGATCCCTTCCGCAATCTTTATGGAAGCCTTCCTGGGATATCTGGGAATCGGCCTTCAGCCGCCGCTTGCAAGTCTGGGAACTATGTGCAACGATGCGACAGCGACACTTCGTACATGCCCGTATCAGCTGTTTTTCCCGGCATTGGTGATCTGCCTGATTATGTTCGGGTTTAATTTTATCGGCGACGGACTTCGGGACGCTCTGGATCCGAAGCTGAAAAAGTAGGAGGGACAAGAAAACAATGGAACCTGTATTAAAGGTAAATAATCTGAAGACATCCTTCCATACAAGTAACGGAGAAGTGCAGGCAGTTCGCGGAGTCAGCTTTTCTGTGAATCCGGGAGAAATCCTGGGTATTGTGGGAGAATCCGGAAGCGGCAAGAGTGTGACATCCATGTCCATTCTTCGTCTTCTGGCAGATACAGCAGAGATTCATCCGGAATCTCAGATAGAATTCGAGGGAAAAAACCTCACAAAAGTAACAAAGAAAGAGATGAGAGAGATCCGTGGAGAAAAAATCTCCATGATTTTCCAGGATCCGATGTCATCCATCAACCCATTGATTCCTGTTGGCAAGCAGGTAGGAGAGATGATCAAAGAGCATCATCCCAAAATGGGCAAGGCAGAAATTAAGAAAGAAGTTCTGGAACTGTTTCGCAAGGTACGTATTCCGGAACCTGAGAAACGCTACAGCTGCTATCCTCACGAATTTTCCGGCGGTATGAGACAGCGTGTCATGATTGCCATGGCGCTGGCGAATAAGCCGAAACTTCTGATTGCCGATGAGCCGACAACGGCTCTGGATGTTACAATTCAGGACCAGATTCTCAGGCAGCTCAGAGAACTTGAGCAGGAATACGGAACTAGTATTATGTTCATTACCCATGATCTCGGTGTTGTCGCAGAACTTTGTGACCGAGTAATTGTTATGTACGGTGGTCTCGTTATGGAAGAGGCACTGATTGATGATCTGTTTGAGAAACCGGGTCATCCGTACACCATGGGTCTTCTGGCATCCATTCCGGATCTGGAGCAGGACAAGAGCGTTCGCCTTCAGCCGATTCCGGGATCACCGCCGGATATGACCAATCCGCCGAAGGGCTGTCCTTTCGCTCCACGTTGTCCTTATGCACGAGCTGTATGTGCACAGGAACTGCCGGATTTTGTTCCGGTGGGAGAGAATCACCGGTCCCGCTGCTTCCTGCAGTATGAGGATGCTCCGGCAGATGAGCACAATCCATTTAAGGAAGGTGCAGAAAATGCAAAATAATTGTTACTGTTCTCACATGAACGGCAGCAAATAATTCGAGGAGCAGGATATGAGTGAAAATAAAATCTTAGAGGTCAAAGACCTTACAAAGCATTTCAAAGCAGGAAGAGGGCAGGTCGTACACGCAGTGGACGGTGTCACCTTCTCTGTGGAAAAAGGCAAAACCCTTGGCCTGGTAGGAGAGTCCGGCTGCGGCAAATCTACCTGTGCCAGAACGATCATTCGTATGTACGATGTCACAAAGGGCCAGATTCTTCTGGACGGTACCGATATCACGAATATGAAGCAGAAAGAACTTCTGCCTTATCGCAAGAAGATGCAGATGATTTTTCAGGATCCATATGCTTCATTGAATGCACGAATGACGGTTAGAGACATTATTGCAGAGCCGCTGGTTGCTCACGGACTGATTTCTTCTAAGAGCGAGGCAAACGACATTGTTTATCCGATGCTTGAGAGAGTCGGTCTGACCAAAGAGCATGCCAACCGCTATGCACACGAGTTTTCCGGAGGCCAGCGTCAGAGAGTCGGAATTGCGAGAGCTCTGGTGCTTCAGCCGTCCCTAGTCATCTGCGATGAGCCGATTTCTGCACTGGACGTATCCATTCAGGCGCAGGTTATCAACCTCTTGAAGGATTTTCAGGATGAAAAAGGCGTGTCCTATCTGTTTATCGCCCATGACCTTTCTATGGTACGCTACGTCAGCGATGATGTAGGTGTAATGTACCTGGGACTTCTGGTGGAACTCAGCGATTCTGATGAGATTTACAAGAATCCGCTGCATCCATATACCAAAGGACTTCTGGGAAGTATCCCGATTGCCAACCCGCGTCTTGCGAGACAGAAGGTGAAGAGCAGTATCGAGGGAGACATTCCGAGTCCGCTTCATCCACCGACAGGATGCCGATTCCATACCCGCTGTCCATATGCGAAACCGGAGTGCGCCGAGACCGTTCCGGTGCTGAAGGATGTGGGAGGCGGCCACATGGTGGCATGCCATTTGTATTAAATGTTTGATGATTTCCATCTCCGTAAGTTTAGAAACAAATTTGTATCGGTGATGGGAATAGGGATCATTTGATTACTCGGCGGAGCAATCTGTCTGAATAATATAACCGGTTCGGAGCGTCAGACCGGAAAAGGCGAAGAACTTTTTTGCCGGCATTTCCGTGGATGTATCCGTTACCAAATATAACGCACAGGAGGAAAGAAAATGAAAAAGAGACTGAGCTTACTGCTTGCTATCGGTATGATTTGTGCAACAGCATTAACACCTGCAGCAGGCGAAATGACCCTCGATGACCTTGAGGCCACTGTTGAGGACGCTGCAGAAGAGACTGCAGAGGAGACTGAAGGAGAGGCTCTTCCGGATCTTGCAGACACACAGGAGATCACCTATGTTCTGAATAACGAGCCGGACGGCATCGACCCGAACGTGACAAACAACTCTTTTGCTGTACCATTTCTGATCAACTGCTTTGAAGGTCTCGTAACCTATGACGAGAACGGAGAAGTTGTTCCGGGAGAGGCAGAGTCCTGGGACATCAACGATGACCTTACTGTTTTCACCTTCCATCTGAGAGAAGGCCTGAAATGGAGCGATGGCAGCGATCATAACGCAAACGATTATGTTTACTCAGCTCTTCGTGTTCTGACTCCGGAGACAACTGCACAGTACGTAAACATGATTTCCGATTATGTAGTTGGTGCACAGGAGTATTATGACGGCGAAGGTTCTGCAGAGGACGTTGGAATCAAAGCAATTGATGACAACACTCTGGAGTTCACACTGAAAGCTCCATGCCCATACTTCATCGACCTGGTAAGTATGTGGGTATTCGATCCGGTTCAGGAAGCAACCATCGAAGCAAACGGCGACAAGTGGACAACACAGGCTGACACTTATGTTACAAACGGTGCTTTCAAAGTTACTGAGATGAACATGGGTGAGAGCATCATTCTGGAAAAGAACGAGAACTACTGGAACGCAGATAGTGTAACTCTGGATAAAATTACATTCCGTTACATTCTTGATACTTCCACAGCTCTGACTGCTTACGAAGGAAACGAAGTAGACGGTGTCAGAACCATTCCTTCTACAGACTATGCACGTCTGAAAGCAGAAGATGCAGGCGTAAAAGTAACTGCAAGCTACGGTACTGTATTCTATGATATTAACTGCAATGCAGAGCCATACAACAACCCGCTTGTAAGAAAAGCTCTGAACCTGGCAATCGACCGTGACGCTCTGATTAAGAACGTAGCACAGGTTGAGGCAACACCGGCTTACAGCTTCCTGGCACCTGGTTATGTAGTAGACGGAACTGACATCACTGAGGGACGTTCCACATACGAGCTTTCTGAGACCGCTGACGTTGAGGCTGCAAAAGCTGCTCTGGCAGAAGCAGGATATCCGGATGGCGAAGGATTCCCAACTGTTGAGCTTTCCTTCTACTCTGATGACAACGTAAAGAAAATTGCTGAGGCAATTGCTGAGATGTGGGAGACCAACCTTGGTATTAAAGTAAACGTTACTTCCGCAGACTGGGCTGTATTCTATGAGGCAGTTCAGAACGGTGACTACGGTGTAGCAGCAATGGGATGGAGCGCAGACTACGTTAACCCGATGAGCTTCCTGCCGCTTCTTTACACCGGTGATGTTACAAACAACGTATTCTACAGCAACGCAGATTATGATGCAGTTGTAGATCAGATCAAGACCGAGAAAGACCCGGCTGCTTTTGCAGAGCTGGTTCGCAAGGCAGATGACATTGCTTCTTCTGAGTATCCGGTACTTCCTCTGTACTACAAAGCAAACAACTACCTGCTGAAAGATTATGTACAGGGCGTATACATGACTTCTTCCGGTAACCTGTACTTCAAGAACGCATACGTTCTTGCACACTGATGATGAAGTGTAGAATTGAAACGGAGGGCTTTGGGGATATGCTTTTTGAGCTGTTCCCGGAGCATGCTCCTATCACTGTAAAAAATTTCGTGGATACGGTGCAGAGCGGCTTCTATGACGGCCTTGCATGGTGCCGTATCGTCAAGGATTATGTAATTCAGGGCGGCTCACCGGACAACGACATCATGACGGACAGCGACTGGCACATCAAAGGTGAGTTTGCAGAAAATGGAGTGGAGAACCCACTGAAGCACATTCGCGGTGCTCTTTCCATGGCGAGAGATGACGACTTCGATACCGCAGGAACCCAGTTCTTTGTGGTACACAAAGACGCCAACAAACTGGACGGAAGATATGCGGCTTTCGGCGAAATGATTTCCGGTTTTGACGTACTGGACAAGATCGCAGAACAGCCAACCTACGGTCCGGATACATGGAACAAACCGGTGAACATGCCGGTAATTAAACGAATCGTAATTGAAGAGGAATAATCCTTAAGGACTTTCTCATTTGTGAACATAACTCACAAGTGAGGGAGTCCTTTTTTGATTTACAGGAAACTTCGTTTTTGAAAAAAAGTACCGCCGAATTCTTTCTTGAATTATAAGAAAACGGTTTTGGATGAATTTTTGGCTTTTTATGTACATTTGACTATACAGAAAGCTGTGATTAATTTAAAATGTAAGTAACATTAAATGTGGAATAGGAAAGAGTAGATGTATCAATCAGGTACAAAATGAGAAGGGTATCTTTTAAGGAAAATGGTTTGGGTAAAATGCGAATCTTGTAAGAGAATTCTACTCGATGAATGCAATAATAATTAAGTAAATGAAAGGATCGGTACAGCAAAAATGGAATATAGAAAGATTGAAGGAGTTAAGAAACCGGTGTCCAGAATTCTTTTTGGTACAGCCCAGGAGTCTTTTATCATGAACAATGACAACGATCAGCTTCTGGATGCAGTCACAGAAATGGGAATCAATACCTTCGATATTGCAAGGGGATACGGACATGCGGAAGATGTCGTTGGTCGCTGGGTTCAAAAACGGGGAAATCGAGAAGATGTGGTTCTTCTTTCAAAATGTGGACATCCAACTCCGGACTGGACGAAACGTGTGACAGAAAAAGATATGAAATATGATCTGGATCTTTCTCTGAAGAGTCTGCAGACAGACTATATTGATATTTACCTGCTGCATCGAGATGATCCGGATATCGATGTCGCTGTTCCGGTGGAAACTTTCAATGAAATGCATGCAGAAGGAAAAATCGGTGCTTTTGGAGGATCAAACTGGACACATCAGAGAATTGAAGAAGCGAATGAGTATGCATACAAACATAATCTTGTACCATTTACCGTATCTAGTCCGAACTTTGGTCTGGCAGATCAGGTACGGGACCCATGGGGAGGAGGATGTATTACCATTTCCGGTAAGGCGAATGCAGATGCACGAGAATTTTATGTGAAGACACAAATTCCGGTTATCGCATATTCCAGCCTTGGAAGAGGACTGTTCTCAGGAAAATTAAAAAGTGAAAATGCAG
>JAUNAE010000127.1:0-1662 GCA_030527765.1 Eubacteriales bacterium | reverse complement strand
GGATACGGCTGTGATGAGAACTTTGAGCGACTGAGAAGATGTGAAATACTGGCACAGGAAAAAGGAGTCAGTGTTCCGCAGATTGCCATGGCATGGATTTATGCCCAGGAGGTCAATACATTTGCAGTTGTGGGTTCAGGCAACATCAAACGTATGCAGCAGAATGTAGATGCCCTTTCCATTCATCTGACCAAAGAGGAAGCAGATTATCTGGACCTGGTGAAATAATCGTCACTATGAGCAAGTATTAAATCGCGAATCTCGTAAGAGGATTCGCGCGCGAGTTCGGCAGTTGCGAAGCAACTTTCTTCTGCCGAACTCTGCGATCCGACTGAGATGAAGCGGATTGCGAATATCAGTTTGACACGAATCAAGGAGAGACTTATATGAATTTGAAGGAAGCAATGAGTGCACGTCATACGGTGCGAAAATACAAATCCACTCCACTGGATGCGAATGTGGTGCGCCAGTTGAATGAGAGAGTTACAGCAAACAATCGACAGCATGGATTGTCCATCAGCCTTGTCACAGACAACACTGAGGGAATTCCCGGACTTGTCAAAATGATCTTGTCAAAGGGAGTAAAAAACTACTTTATTCTTGCGGGACCTGAGAGAAGGGATACGGAGGAAAAACTTGGTTATGCCAGTGCAGATCTGATGCTCTATGCACAGACGCTGGGGCTGAACACCTGGTGGATTGGCGGAATGTACAGCAAAGGTGGTGTTCGCAGAAATTCCACAGGAACTGCCGATGAGAAGATTATTGGAATTGTCGTTGTGGGATATGGAGAAAATCCGGGCAAACCACACAAATCCAAGAGTGCATCCGAGATCAGTACGTACGAGGGTGAAGCACCGGAATGGTTTAAGGAAGGTGTGGACGCAGTGCTTTTGGCTCCGACTGCAATCAACCGACAGGGATACCATATTGAAGGTAAAGGCAGCAAAGTATCCATCAGCTACAAGAAGGGTGCTTTCTCAGATGCAGATCTGGGAATCGGCAAATATCACTTTGAGCTGGGCGCCGGCAAAGAGCAGTTTGAGTGGGAGTAAATTTTCAAGAGGAAGAAATACATGATTTACAGAAATAATAAACAGGGAGAGCCGATTTCACAGCTGGGATTTGGCTGTATGAGATTTACAAGAAAAGGCACATCCATCGATTATGACAAGGCAGAGAAGGAGATTCTACGTGCCATTGAACTGGGTGTGAATTATCTGGATACGGCTTATATTTACCCGGGCAGTGAGGAACTGCTTGGTAAGATTTTGAAGAAAAACAATTTGCGGGAAAAAGTGAATATTGCAACAAAACTCCCACAGTATCTGATGAAATCCAGAGCACAGATTGACAAGACATTTCAGGAAGAACTGTCCCGTCTGCAGACGGATTACATCGATTATTACCTCATGCATATGTTCACAGACTATGCAGAATGGGAGCATCTGCAGACTCTGGGAATCGAGGAATGGATTGCCGCTCAGAAGAAAAACGGGAAGGTGAAGCACATCGGTTTTTCCTATCACGGAGACACAGAGATGTTCTTGAAACTGCTGGATGCTTATGACTGGGACTTCTGCCAGATTCAGTATAACTATCTGGATGAGCACAGCCAGGCCGGAAGAAGAGGACTTGAAGCAGCTTATGAAAAAGGAATTC
>JAUNAE010000618.1 GCA_030527765.1 Eubacteriales bacterium | reverse complement strand
TTATTAAATCTGTTTCATCATTATTGACTGCTTCAATAAAGCCGTCTAAATGATTACGTACTTCCAATAAATTAAGCTTCTCAAGTTTCATTGCTAAATCACTGTATGTCATTATCAACTTCCTCACAGGCTGCTTTGTACAGCTCTCTGTTTATTTCGTTAACAGTTTGAGAATACTTCTCTTCGTACTTTGTTGTCAGGATTTCTAATCCTTCACTGCTGATACATGAATCGTTGTAGGAGCAGTCTATCAATGCATTTAATACAAAATCCTCGACATGTTTGTAATCAAAGTAGTGCTTAAAGTGATATATGAATTGTTCTTCATCTATCACATATGGAAGTATCTCCTGGAATTGTTCGAAGAGGATCATTCTGTCTTCCGGTGATAAGCGCGTGAGGACATTCAATATTCTTCTGTAATCATTTGTTGATATGTAAGCTACGAATGCTTCAAATGATTCCACTGCTTGTTGCTTAGTCACGATCGAATGCTGCTTTTCGTATACTGTATCGAATAGATGAAGATTCTGTTGGACTACATCTTCCAGATCATCATCCTGAACTTTATTTTTCATCATCTGTTTATAATGTTCTTGCTTCATGTTTATCGGATTATCAGTAATATTGTGCTCGGTGACCATCTTGCCGTTATAATATATATAAAGCTTGAACTCATCATGATCGATCGTCACATCTTCGTAGATGAGCTCAGGCGGTACAGAATATCTTTTTCCTTCAAATAACACTAGACCTTCATTGGAAACTTTGTACTTAATGCCGTTAAGATACGTTTCAATGATCTTGTTGTTTGGTAATGGGTCAAGATATTCTTTTTCTTTGTAATAGACGGCAATAGGTGATAATGAAATCCCTTGACACACTTCAATGTTCATCTGCCGGTTCATATTACTGATGATCTGTATCAGATCTTCTGTTGTATCAAATTCATAATCATATGGTCTTAACCAGTCGATCATCTTATTTCTCGCTTCATTACTGCCTTTGGTGAAAGGAGACTTTACACCACACAGTCTTGCTTTAAACCCAAAATCTTTTGCGAACTGTTTCAACTTTGTATTAACTTTCCTGCCATTACTGGTCCTGGTCGATGCTGTGGACATGTTGTCGAAGAGCAGCTCTTCAGAGATCCCTCCGAAATACCTGAAACCATTGATCAAAGCCCGAAAAACATCATCCTGCGTTTTATGGATACTGAATTCAAGATAACTATAACGTGAGAATTTCAATACCATATGAAATACATTGAACGTGATTTCTTCTCCGTCTCGATTGTGTAAAGTAATATCTTCTTTCCAATCGCATTGGATCTGCTTTCCAGAATCTACTTCATATGGTGGATGAGCACTGCACTTCTCAGACACAGCATTTAACTGGTGTTTTTTTACATACTTTTTAAAGTTAGAATAGGAACCAACATTTTCAAAACCATACTGAGCTAAGATGAACTGATAAACACCTTTGCGACTGACACGATTGATCTGAAGCTTTTCTCTGATAATGTGTTGATATTGATCCAATCGACTTGGTTTTGGCTTACTTGATGGTTTTCCTTGATATCCGTTTAGATACTTTTTGACAGTTCTTGGATCCATTCCGTATTGCCTTCCTAATTCACTGTAATTCACTTTCAAATTTAAGACCTCCAATAAATTCTTAGCTGCAATCATCTGATTGATTTTGTCATTTTTCTTCATACTTACCTCCTGTTAATGACCAGGTAAGTATCCTTTATTTCAAAGAAAAAAGATAACATGTTAATGAACCAAATACGACATTT
>JAUNAE010000126.1 GCA_030527765.1 Eubacteriales bacterium | reverse complement strand
TATCAGCAAATTCCAATCCAGAACGACAAAAACACGTGTCATCAAAAGTACACGTGGAAATATTTATGATCGAAACGGTGTCACCCTGGCATCCAATGTCCTGTCCTACACACTGACCTTTGAGGACAACGGAAGCTACAGTTCTACGAGAGAAAAGAACCTGACACTGAACGGAATCGCCTACCGTGTTCTTAAAATTCTCGCTTCAAATGGTGATGCGATTACCAATTCCTTCCACGTCACTGTGGGGGATTCGGGCGAATATGAGTATGACGTAGCCGAAGGCTTTACCTTAAACCGTTTCAAAGCGGATATTTACGGTCACGCACTGATTGATGACCTGACCGAAGAGGAAGCACAGGCAACTGCGGAAGATATGATCAATCACCTAAGCGGCAGCAAAGGTTTCTCTGTAATTCTCACGGGAGAGAATGCGTATTCTCCGGAGGAGCTTTCTTCTCACGGACTTCCGGAACAGCTGACAAAACAGGAAGTTCTCGATATCACCATTATGCGATATCTTCTGAATACCAACAGTTTCAAGAAATACATGCCGGTTACCATTGCGACAAACGTCAGCGAAAAGTCTGTTGCAGCGATTATGGAAGCTTCCAGTGAGCTTCAGGGAATCGATGTCGTTGAGGATTCCGTGCGTAAGTACATTGACGAAGAGAGCATGGGCCCGATTCTCGGATATACCGGAAAGGCTTCTTCAGAAGAGCTGAAATCTCTCCGTGAAGAGAATCCGAATTACTCCAACGATTCCATCATCGGAAAAGCCGGAATCGAACAGTACATGGAGCTGACACTTCAGGGTACGGACGGAGAGGAGACTGTTACCGTTGATAACCTCGGTAAAGTTCTCAAAATCGACTATGACACCGTGGTTTCTCCGATTGCCGGAAACGATCTGACACTCACCATCGATTCTGACTGGCAGAGTGCTATTTACGAAATTCTGAAACAGCGAGTTGCCGGTATCCTTCTTTCAAAAATTGAATCTACCAAAACCTTTGATTACGTAGGAACCAACAATGCGGCAGAGATCCATATTCCGATCTATGATGTTTATAACGCACTTGTTCAGAACAGTGTCATTGATATTACAAAGTTTGATGAAGAAGATGCTTCTTCTGTAGAAAAGCAGCTGTACTCCAAATTCCAGACGAAACAGAGTCAGGTGTTCTCTACCATCACAGATCGTCTGACAGGAACGAATCCTCCTGCCTACTCAGATGAGGACGAGCAGGTGCAGGAATACTGCAAGTATATCTGTGATACTCTGCTTCGGGATACCCTCGGTATTATTTCCGGAGATTCTGTAGACTCCTCTGACGACATGTACAAGGCTTACTACACCGACGGTTCCATCAGTCTCAAGGATTATCTGACCTACGCTGCAAGCCAGAACTGGATTGATATTTCCAATATTTCTCCGGAAGGAGAGTATCTGGATTCCGAGGAAGTGTATACGTCTCTGACAAACTACATCATCGACTACCTCAAGACCGACACGGGCTTCTCCAAGCTTCTGTACAAGTACATGCTTCAGGAAGATACCGTCTCCGGACAGGAGCTCTGCCTCGTTCTCTATGAGCAGGGAATTCTTTCCAAAGAGGATGACACCTATGAGCGTCTGGCCTCCGGTTCAATGACCGCTTATGACTTCATGATCAACAAGATCTGGAAGCTGGAGATTGAACCTGCCCAGCTTGCCCTGGCACCGTGTTCTGCCTCTGCAGTCATTACCGACGTCAATACCGGAGAGGTTCTTGCCTGTGTATCCTATCCGGGATATGACAACAACCGTCTCAGCAACAACATGGATACCGCATACTACACCAAACTGGCAATGGATCTCTCGAGTCCTTTCTTCAACAAAGCGACTCAGCAGCAGACAGCTCCCGGATCTACCATGAAGCTTCTTTCTACCATTGCCGGTATGATGGAAGGCATCATTACAACCGATACCTATATCGATTGTACCGGTTCCTTTGATCTGGTTACACCGCCAATTAACTGCTGGAATATTTACGGACATGGTTCTCTGGAAATTGTGGAGGCCATCAAAGAATCCTGTAACTACTTCTTCAACATGGTTGGTTTCCAGCTTGGTAAAAATCAGGACGGAACGTTCTCTGAGGCCCGAAGCCTTTCCTTCCTTCAGAAATATGCAGCTCTGATCGGTCTGGATCAAAAGACAGGTCTGGAAATTACAGAGACTTCCCCACATGTATCTGACAGTTATGCTGTACCTTCTTACATTGGACAGGGTACTCATCTGTATACAACGACACAGCTTGCCCGCTATGCTTCAACACTGGCGAACAAGGGAACCGTCTATGATCTGACCCTTCTTGACAAGGTCACAGATCCGGATGGAAATCTTCTGGAAGACTACGGTTCCACAGTAGTAAATACCGTCGATATTGACGACAACATCTGGACCTCCATCCACAGCGGTATGCGTCAGGTAGTTGAGAACCATAACCAGTTTGATGATTTGAAGATGGACATCTCCGGCAAGACAGGTACCGCCGAGGTTGATATTTATCATCCGAACCACGGTCTGTTCATTGGATTTGCACCTTCTGAGAATCCTCAGTATGCTATTTCTGTTCGTATCGCGAATGGTTATTCCTCCGGTAATGCCTGTCTCGTTGCAAATGATATCTGCAAGTATATTTTTGCTTTGGAAGACAGAGATACCATTATCACAGGAAATGCTTCCAGTGACACAAGTGAAACCTCCAACGACTGATACAAAGGATACCTATCATTATGCTTAAGCAATACAAACTGCGTTTTTATAATTTCAGGCTGGTCTTTTTTCTTTTGGCCATCAGCGGAATCGGAATTCGTCTGGTAGGAGATGCAAAAACTTCCCTCTACACCAGACAGTTCATGGGAGTTCTCATCGGACTGATTTTCATGGTTGTCATTTCTCTGTGGGATTACTCCTGGATTCTGAATTTCCAGTGGTTTCTGTATGCCTTCAACATTCTCATGCTTCTGGGTGTGCGTCTGTTCGGAGACTCGGCCAATGGAGCGGCTCGCTGGATTGACCTTGGATTCATCCGTTTCCAGCCAACAGAGCTTAGTAAAATCATCATTATCATCTTTTTTGCAAAACTATTCATGGATCACGAAGAAGATCTGAACACCTTTCCGGCTTTGTTCCGATCGGTAGTGCTTCTTGCCGTTCCCCTTCTTCTGATCTATATGCAGCCGGATATGAAAAACACCATCACTATCATTGTGCTGTTTCTCATTCTGATCTATATTTCTGGTCTGAGTTACAAAATTATTTTCGGTGGAGTTCTGATTTTTGTTCCGCTGCTGATTATCTTCTTATCCATTGTTGTTCAGCCGGATCAGCATCTGATCAAAGATTATCAGCGAGATCGAATCATGTCTTTCCTCTATCCGGAGAATGAGGAGTATTCTGATAACATCGAGCAGCAGAAAAATTCCCAAACGGCAATTGCCTCCGGCGAGCTCATCGGAAAGAAACTGAACAAGAATGACAGTGTCACCTCTGTAAACGAAGGTAACTTCGTAGCAGAGAACCAGACCGACTTTATTTTTGCAGTAGCAGGAGAGGAGTACGGCTTCATCGGCTGTGTCATCATCGTCCTTCTCCTTCTCGGCATTTCCATAGAATGTGTCCGAACAGGTTTCCATTCCAAGGACCTCGCCGGCAAGGTCATATGCTGCGGTATGGGCAGTATTGTCGCTCTGCAGAGTTTTCTGAACATCTGTGTAGCGACAGGAATTGCACCAAATACCGGAACCCCGCTTCCTTTTGTAAGTTATGGTCTTACTTCCATTGTAAGTCTTTATATTGGAATGGGATTCGTGTTGAATGTAGGCCTACAGAGCAGCGCCTACAACAAAGAACTGCAGAAAAAAGATGATTACGAAAAGGAAGATGATTACTTATGACAACGAAAAAGCCAGGATACCGGCCGACTTCTGCCGGAACTCCCACAAGAAAGCTGAGTCCCAAAGCAAGACAGGCCAGACTTCGCCGCATGCGCAGAAGAAAAATCAAACACACCATTCTTCTCATGCTTCTCATTGTAATTCTGGGGGCAGCAGGCTATGGTGCCATCTATCTTCTTCGAGGAGGAGATTTCGAGAACGTACCTCAAACCTATGCACTGAACAAAGAATTTCAGAATACCATGTCCCGCAAAGAGAATATGAAGGCAGATACCTTTGCTGAAAACCTCTGTGTCGTCACGGGAAATGTCCCTCTTGAAACTTCATCCCTCACCAATGAGCAGAAGGGTATGCTTCTGAATCTGGATGAAAAAGAAGTCATGTACTCACAGAATGTATTTGACCGAGTTTACCCGGCAAGTATTACGAAGATCATGACCGCCATGCTCGCGTTCAAATATGCAGACATGAACGACGTTGTCACGATTTCCCAGGAGGATGTCACTCTTGAGGAAGGTTCCCAGGTTGTCGGTTTCTGGGCAGGAGACCAGGTAACCATGGAGAAACTCGTTCATTGTCTCCTTGTATATTCCGGAAATGACGCGGCCATGGCCATTGCAGAACACATAGGCGGCGGCTCCATCGATCAGTTTGTCGTCATGATGAACAACTATGCACAGGAACTTGGATGCACCGGTACTCATTTTATGAATCCCCACGGACTGACCAATGAGCAGCATTATACAACCCCGTACGATATTTATCTTATGCTGAAAGAAGCTCTGAACTATCCGGAATTCACCCAGATAACCCAGCTGCCTTCCTACACTGTGACCTATAACCATGCAGACGGTTCTGAGGGCTCTACCACACTGGAGGCCACCGACCATTATCTGACAGGAGAGGCCACCGCTCCAAAGGATGTCACCGTTCTCGGAGGAAAAACAGGATACACAAGCGAAGCCGGCAACTGTCTGGCACTTCTTTCCCAGAATGCATATGGCAAACCGTATGTCTCCATCGTCATGGGTGCATCCACAAAAGATGTATTGTATGAACAGATGAATTCCTTACTACAGAATATAAACTAATTCTATGTTACAGTTCACAGAGTGAACTGTAACACGCTTCGCGATGCACACAAATTGTGCTAACACAATTTGGCGCTGCAATTCTCGGGTTTTCATGCATAAATCGCATGAAAACACCTCGCGGAATATTACCCGTGAACAATAACAATTCTATCCTTAAATTTACAAAATTATCTGATTTTTCTATTGAAATTTCCGATAATATGCACTATAATCAAATCATATTAATTCAAGTTTTGGTGAAAATTGAATAATAACGTGTCTAAGGAGGAAAACATCATGGTTGAACTTATTGTAGGAAAGAAAGGCAAAGGCAAAACAAAAGTACTGTTAGACAAGGTAAATGCTGCGATCAAAGAAGCTAAAGGAAGTATCGTATACCTTGACAAGAGCGGAAAGCATATGTTTGAATTGAACAACAAGATCAGATTGATCGACGTTTCCAAATATCCAATTCAGAATGCTGACGAGTTCGTAGGATTTATCTATGGTATCGTTTCTCAGGATCACGATCTGGAACAGATTTATCTTGACAGTTTTCTTACTACTGCAAAACTCGAAGGTTTGGACGTAACCTCAACATTATCCAAATTAGACGCAATCAGTAAAGCGCGTAATATTACTTTCGTAGTCAGCATGTCCATGGATAAGGATGATCTCGCTGAAGAATTAAAAGGACAGGTAATCGCTGCTTTATAATGAATTCTTTTGAATCATAATTTCATATGAAACGTAAAACCTGCGAAATATTATGATTAAATATTTCGCAGGTTTTCTCATACCGGCGATTAAGTTCACAGAGTAAACTGTAACATAGCAGACATTTATATGAGGAGCAAAAGCAAATGCAGAAACAAAATGAAGCCCGTAATATTACAATGATGATGGATCTTTATGAACTTACCATGGCGAATGGATATTTCCATCAGGAGAATCCGGAGAGCAAAGTGGCATTTGATGTGTTTTACCGCAAGAACCCGGATGGAGGCGGTTTTTCCATTTTTGCCGGATTAGAGCAGATCGGTGAGTACATTGAAAACATGCATTTTTCCGAAGAAGACATTGCATATCTTCGAAGCCTTCATCTTTTTGATGAAGAATTTCTTACCTATCTGTCCAATTTCCACTTTCAGGGAGATGTGTATGCGTTCCCGGAAGGTACCGTCATGTACCCGAATGAGCCGATCGTCACGGTTGTGGCAGGGCTTGTGGAAGCGCAGATTGTGGAGACAGAACTTCTCGCTCAGGTAAACCACCAGAGCCTGATTGCCACCAAGGCAAGACGTATCGTCAGAGCGGCCAGCGGCCGTCCGGTTTCCGACTTCGGTGCCCGCAGAGCCCACAACAACGATGCTGCCATCTACGGTGCGAGAGCGGCAGTTATCGGCGGTGTAAACGGTACTGCTACCGTTTCCGCAGGTCAGTATTTTGATATCCCGATTGGAGGCACCATGGCTCACAGCTGGGTAATGTACTACAAAGATGAGCTGACCGCCTTCCGCAAATTCGCAGAAGTTTATCCGGACAATTGTATCCTTCTCGTGGATACATACGATGTTCTGGATTCCGGTATTCCAAATGCCATCAAAGTGTTCCAGGAAATGAGAGCCAAGGGAATCGAGTCCGCAAATTACGGTGTCCGTATCGACAGTGGTGACCTTGCTTACCTTACAAAGAAGAGCCGTCGTCTTCTGGATCATGCCGGATTCCCGGATGCAAAAATTGTCATTTCCAACAGTCTTGACGAGTTTACCATCACATCCATCCTCAGCCAGGGTGGTCAGGTAGATTCCTTCGGTGTCGGTGAGCGGCTGATCACCTCCAAATCTGAACCTGTATTCGGTGCTGTATACAAACTGTGTGCCGTAGAAGAGAATGGCAAAATGATGCCTCGTATCAAAGTATCCGAGACCGTTGCCAAGATCACAAACCCGGGTCTGAAGGATGTCTATCGTATTTATGACGAAGATGATCATGCCATTGCAGATCTGATCGCCATTGCAGGAGAGGAAGTCGATTTCTCAAAACCATTCCGTTTCGTTGATCCTGAGAAACCATGGAAGAAACGTGAGTTTGTCAACTGCAAGGCCAAAAAACTTCAGCAGCTCGTCATCCATAACGGTGTGCGCACAGCTCCTCCAAAGTCCACCACAGAGATTGCCGCCTTCGTAAAGGAACAGCTCAGCGGCGAGATCTGGGAAGAGGAGCAGCGTTTTGAGAATCCTCATACCCATTATCTGGATATGACTCCTGCCTATTATGAAATGAAAATTCAGATGTTAGAGGAGAGCAAAGTCTGATATGATTTTTTCCTTTGCACCATTGGAGGGAATCACCTTATTTTCCTTCCGTAATGTACATCATGAATTCTTTCCGGGAATCGATAAGTATTACACTCCATTTCTCGTGGCAAACCAGACAAAGAAATTCAAGTCCAAAGAGAAGAGAGAACTTTTTCCGGAAAACAATGAGGGACTCTGTGTAGTCCCTCAGATTCTCACAAACAAAGCAGACGAATTTCTGTGGGCTCTTAAAACGATCTCCGATTACGGCTACTCAGAGATCAATTTTAATCTCGGCTGTCCTTCCCCGACCGTTGTAACCCGACGAAAGGGTGCGGGAATGCTGCAGGATCCTTATCATCTGGATCGGTTTCTGGAAGAAGTATTTACTTCTGTGGACAAGGATCCCGACTTAAAGGATCTGAAGATCACCATCAAAACAAGAAGTGGATTCTGGGAACAGGAGGAAGCCAAAGAACTTCTTCGGATCTACAACCGGTATCCCATTCATGAGCTGATTCTTCATCCCCGTGTTCAGAAAGACGGGTACAGCAATCATCCGGACTGGGATACCTTTGGAATGTTTCTCTCAGACTGCCGCCATCCACTGTGCTACAATGGGGATATCAATACGGTGGAGGATTATGAAGAACTGATTCGCCGTTTCCCGTCTCTGGAGCGTGTGATGATCGGCCGCGGCCTTGTTCGCAATCCATCTCTGGTACAGGAAATTCAGGGAGGAGAGAGGTACTCTCAGCAGCTGCTCTGGAAGTATCAGAAAGCCATGTTCGACGCTTACCTTCTGGCCATTGATCGGGAATCCGATGTGGTTCATAAGATGAAAGAGATCTGGACCTTCCAGAAAGATCTGCTGCCGAATCATGAGCGTGCGATCAAAAATATCCGCAAGTCGAAAACCCGCTCCCAGTATGAAGAAGCCATTCGTCCCATGTTCACGGAACTGTGAGAGTAAATTTCTCATAGAATACTTCCATAATCCGGATAGCCTGAATCGTTCGACACTGATTAGATCTTAAATCGCGAATCTCGTAAGAAGATTCAACAATTGAAACGCCCTGTTACTGATCGGTAACAGGGCATTTTTGCAAATTCAGCTGACGATTGGGAGAATACGATATGGCAGCTTTGTTATAATATGTCAAACGGATATTCACAATCCGCTTCGTTACTTGCTTGATTCGGTTAAAACTCATTCCTCAGGTTTCTGTGCTTCCTCCTCACGAAGTCTCACAGCCGATGCAGCCTGTCTTCTCCGGTAATCATCCATTGCCGCATAGTGTTTCTTCGTTGTATTTACATCCCTGTGCCCCAGAACATCGGCGACAAGGTAAATATCCCCGGTTTCCTGATAAAGGGCCGTTCCGTATGTACTGCGAAGCTTATGGGGAGTGATTTTCTTCGTTGTCGTCACCTCTCTGGCATACTTCTTCACCAGATTCTCAACCGCCTGTACACCGATTCGACGGCGCTGGGTAGAATAGAAGAGTGCATGCTCATGTCCGGCAAGAGGAGTAATCCCTTCCCGAACTTCCAGATAGCGAAGAAGAGCTTCCCGGACTTCATCGCCAAAGTAAACAATCATCTCATTTCCACCTTTTCTGGTGACCTTGATTCCGTCATTTTTGAAATCCACGTCCTCCACATCCAGTCCCACACACTCGGAAACTCGAATTCCCGTTCCAAGAAGTAGGGTAATAAGTGCCAGATCCCTCTCTTTTGTTTTCTCATAATAGACTTTTTTCTGTCCGGTCAGGGAATCCCCCCCATGCTCAATAAAATCGAGCAGAAGTGCCACTTCATCCGTGTCCAGACGGATAATGCTTTTGTCATGAATTTTCGGCACATCGATCAACACGGATGGATTGGTCGTAATCTGCTCATGTTTGAAATAATAGGCGTAGAAGCTTCTGAGAGAAACGATCTTTCTTTTCAGGCCGCGTTCTCCGTTTGTTTCTGTACGGTCGCCTTTTTTGTATACTTTCAGATATTCCATATATTCTTCCAGATCCACCGCCTTAATCTGATCCAGCACATCAATGGAAAAATCTTTCATCTGCTTTCCTCGAAAGAGCGGATTTTCATCCAGCAGATACTGAAAAAAGATGCGTATATCGTAGGCGTAAGAAATCCTTGTCCGGACAGACGTCGTCGAACCGATGGCACGGAAATAGTCTTTGCAGAAATCCGGCAGTGTTCTGAGAATCTCTTTCAGACGGAGAGTGTTGTCAATCACAGCCTGCTCATGATAAGTTGTCTTGTTATCCATATGTT
>JAUNAE010000125.1 GCA_030527765.1 Eubacteriales bacterium | reverse complement strand
TGGGAGGGCAATCCCCGCAAATACCACAGGAGGTTATAGAAATGAAACGAGGAAAGAAATACGTGGAAGCTGCTAAAGCAGTGAACCGCGCAACATTATATGATACTGAAGAGGCAATTAGTCTTGTAAAGAAGACTGCAGTTGCTAAATTTGATGAGACCATCGAAGCTCACATCCGTACAGGCTGCGATGGACGTCACGCTGACCAGCAGGTTCGTGGTGCAGTTGTACTGCCACACGGTACCGGTAAAAAGGTTCGTGTACTTGTATTCGCAAAAGATGCAAAACTTGATGAGGCTCTTGCAGCAGGCGCTGACTTCGTTGGCGGCCAGGAGCTGATTCCGAAGATCCAGAACGAAGGATGGCTTGATTTCGATGTTGTTGTTGCAACACCGGATATGATGGGCGTTGTTGGTCGTCTGGGTCGTGTACTTGGACCGAAGGGTCTCATGCCAAACCCGAAAGCCGGAACCGTAACAATGGACGTTACTAAAGCAGTTAACGACATCAAAGCTGGTAAAGTTGAGTATCGTCTTGACAAGACCAACATTATCCATGTTCCGATTGGTAAAGCTTCCTTTACCGAGGAGCAGTTACGCGACAACTTCCAGGCGCTGATTGGAGCTATTGTTAAGGCTAGACCTAGCACACTGAAAGGAACCTACCTGAAGAGCGTTGTTATCGCTCCGACCATGGGACCTGGTGTGAAACTGAACGCAGCTAAATTAGCTCAGTAATAAATCCGTAAGCATATAAAAAAGCAGTCATGATTTATCATGGCTGCTTTTTTTCGTAGTTTTGTTCATATAGCGAAACGGATTGAAGAATATACGCTTGACTATCTACGTCTGTAGAATCCGACCAGAATGAAGAAGATCAGGAAGGAGAAGAGGCTGATGATCAGTCCGGCGGTAAGTCCCGGTGTTTCGTATCTAAGCTCTATCTCGTGTTCCCCTGCATCCAGGTCGAGGGCCATATACATGGTGTTGGCCTGAAGAAGTTCCTGAGGTTTTCCGTCCACAGTGGCTGTCCAGCCTTTGGTATAAGGAATGGTCAGGAGAAGATATTTGGCACGATCCAGAGTAATTTCTCCTGTGATCTGTCTGGTAGAGAACGTAACCGGATTTTCATGAAAATCCACTTGCTGCAGTGTATCCTGAGAAAGTTTCTCAATCTCTTCCGGATAGGACTTAAGAGGCTGACACAGCACTTCTATGGAATCAAAGGAGTACTCTCCCGGAACAGGAAACTTGAGGAACACACTGGTCTGGGCATCTTCATGATAACCAAAGTTTGTCATGAAGTCGTGGCGGTTTCCGTACCAGGTATAGGTCGGTGTGAAGTATGTCAGAACCTTTCGTGTCTCTGCCCCGGAATCATCCTTTGAGAGGAGCGTGAGGTTGAAGTTCTGAGGCTCTGTGTAGTAGCGGTCTGAGAAGCGGAGTTCCTGCTTGTCATAAGGGGACAGCCGGTTGTATTCCTCTTCGGTGTATGAATCCATTGGAGAACTTCCGGTATAGTTCAGTCCTGTCAGATACAGGTAGGTTTCTGCCTTCTCCATACCCTTGAAAGTGAGTTTCACAGTTGCCTGCGTATCTGTCACAACAAAGGAATGTTCCTTGAGGGTAATGCCGTCTCCTGCCGAGATGGTGTATTCAAGAGTCTGGCTTTCTGAGGAAGGCTGATATGCTTCTCCGGAAAGTTTGTCATCATCGATGACACAGCCCTGAAGGAGAGCTTCCTGCTTCTGAACTGGAGTAAGCTCCTCATAAGTACTCCGGGAAATGGCATTTTCATAGGTATAACCAAAGGGGAGGGCATACTCGTTTTTCCACAGGGAATAAGGAAGATAGCCTTCCTGTTTCTGGTAGCCAAAAGGAATCAGCTCATCCTGAATGGCATAGCGGACATTGGCAAGCGTGGACAGGATTGTGCGGGAGTCCAGGGTTTTGTAATCGTAGGCGCTGATTTCGTCGGAAAGCGCCAGTTCCGAGCGGAACCGGGAAATATTTCCATTCTCAAGACTCCAGTAATACTGGGTGCTGTGAAGACCACTGAGAAGGGTGTCATTTTTGGTTGTCAGATAGCCGGTATATCGGAAAAAGTCCTTCTCATTAGTTGAGACGGAGGTGATTTCCGCAGCTTCTGTTCCGGCAAGGCGATCCTGAATTTCCTGATAAGATGGAAAATCCTTCAGATAGGCCCCTTCTCGCGGAGAAAATTTGAAAAATGCCGTGCCTGCAATGTTTCCGAGAATGCAGAGAATCAAAAGTCCTTCGATCAGAGAATTGCGAAGGTTTTTTCCTGCCATGTTTACAAGGGAGAGCATGAGGAAGGCTGCGGCCATTCCAAACATGGCTCCGATGGTTCTGGACTTGAACAGAAGGACACAGAGCAGGAAATAGACGGTCAGGCATCCCCACAGAATCAGTTTCTTCTTCTCAGAGAGGGTGAACAGGTTTTTCCATGTGAGGCTGATTATGTAGGCAATGAGGAAGCTGTAACCCCAAATCCATCGATTGGTGACATAGGAAAAACCATTCATCACATGCCCCATGACCGGAAGGAGCACCATGAGCGTCACCAGGAGGAAGACGATTTTGGTGCTTCGATGTTTCTTTTGAAGAAAAAGAATGACAAGGGCGATCAAGGCGATGGAAGAGTATCCGAGGAACGTCCAGTAATTGGTAGAAGGACTGAAGGAAATAAAGCTTCCAATATTGTTTTCATAATCGCCGAGACTGTAAAAGAAGTCATACACGTAACCACTGGCAGTTCGGGAAGAATTCAGAAAGCCGAGAACTGCCGGAAGAAAGATCAGACTGCTCATGAGAGTTCCGAGCAGAGAGTACATGGCAATACGGGACAAAAGTCCAAGGGTTTTCTTCATTCCGTTTTCGGAATATCGGATGATCAGCTTCCAGAGAACATACAGGACTGTCAGGATGACCGTCATGTAGAAAAAGTAGAAGTTGCTTACTGCGGAGAGAAATACACCGATGGAAAAGAGAAACGGTTTCTTTTTGTCCAGTATTTTTTCGACACCGAGAAGAACCAGAGGCAGATAAATCATCGGGTTCAGAAAATAAGGATGTCGAACACCGCCGTACAGTGCGAAGCCGCAGAAGGTATAGACCAGGGCACCGGCGAGAATTCCATAAGAGGAAAGCGTGTTCTTGAGATCTGGCTGTTCGGAGTGATCCTTCATATAAAGACTGTAAGCGCTGAAAGTAAGACCGATCAGATAGAAGCGCACAAGGATCAGTATTCCGTAGAACTGGGGCATATAACGTGTCGGTACCAGAGCGGAAAGCAAGGTCAGTGGATCACCGATGACATAGTAATTCAGTGTGCCGATGACATCTGAGCCGTATCCGAGACTGAAGCTGAAGGCCGGAATCTGAAGCGTATGATCGGTGAGCAGATGCCGGACAATATCCCGAAGTGCTTTGCCATAGTATACGTAGGCCTTGTAATGTTGAATGAAGCCGTCGTTCTGCCAGATCAGTGTTTTGCCGGATAGAAGATAACGGCCGAAAATAAGCAGAGACGCCAGGGCAAAAGCGATGGTGTACATGCAGTAGTATTGTCGTTTGGTGTGTTGTTTCATAGAAAGAACTCCTTTGGGGGAATAGTATTCTCAGGAGCAGCCGAGCAATACTTTTGGCAGCTGCTCTAAAATAACTATATCATATAAGTGGGAGTTCACGGCTCCTTTTTGCGTTCAATTCTTAAATATCCTTAAGATTATATGAAGTCCGTTGTATTATGGAGAATCTGGTGGTATCATGCACTCAGCGCGTTCCCCGTCTGAGTAAAGCGGATGCAGGTTTTCGCTTCAAATGCGTAATACGTCGCACGGTGGAACGGTACATCAGAATAATATGAGGTGAATTTGTGGATATATTAAGTACTATCGGTGGATATGCTCTGGATTTTCCGGACAAAACAGCGGTTCGCTGTGGAAAACAGGAGCTTACGTACCGAAAATTGTGGAATGATTCCGAAAGACTGGCGGCATGGCTTCTGGAAGAGGAAGGAGAGAATTTTGCACCGGTTGCGGTCTATGGACATAAGAGTCCCTGGATGCTTGTGTGCTTCCTTGCCTGTGTGAAGTCCGGAAGAGCCTATTGCCCGATTGACTGTTCGGTTCCGAATCAGCGTGTCGAGATGATTCTGGAATGTCTGGATTCCGGGATTGTTCTGACGACCGAAGAGATGCCGGCAAAGGCATCCGGAAAAAGAGTTCTGTCTCTGGATGATGTGAAGAATATTTGTGAGAAGGATCCGGATTCCGGTGAGATTTCCCTCGTACCAAAAACACGCTGGGTGCAGGGAGAGGATACCTGGTATATCATCTTTACTTCCGGAAGTACCGGAGTACCTAAGGGAGTGCAGATTTCTGCGGACTGCCTGAATCACTATCTGGACTGGTCTGTAGAACTCGGGACTTCGGCTCTTCGGAAACAAGGACAGACATTTTTAAATCAGGCGCCTTTTTCCTTTGATCTGTCGGTGATGGATCTGTATACGAGCCTGGCAAGCGGAGGAACGCTGTACTGTCTGGAAAAATCAGTGCAGGGGAACTACCGGAGTCTTATGGATCACCTGAAAGAATCCCGGGCCAATGTGTGGGTATCCACACCGTCTTTCGCAGATATGTGCTTGTCGGAGAAATCTTTTCAGGAGGAGCTTCTGCCGGATCTGGAATTATTCCTGTTCTGCGGTGAGGCTCTGGGAAATCGCACGGTGAAGAAACTTCATGAGCGATTCCCGAATGGAAAGATTATGAATACGTATGGTCCTACGGAATCGACTGTGGCTGTGACAGAAGTTCTTGTGACAGAGAAAATGGCGGAGGAAATTTCTCCCCTTCCGGTTGGTGTGGCAAAGCCCGGGACGGTGCTTGAGATCTGGGATGAGCAGGGCAATGTTCTGAAGGACGGAGAAAAAGGTGAGATCATTATTCTGGGAAATACGGTGAGTACCGGATATTTCAAACAGAAGGAACTGACGGAGAAAGCCTTTTTTGAGACAGAGCATAAGGTTCTCGGAAAGACGAGAGGATATCACACGGGAGATAAGGGATATCTGATAGATGGAATGCTCTATTACTGTGGAAGAATCGATCTTCAGATCAAGCTTCACGGATACCGCATTGAGCTGGAGGACATTGAGAGCAACATTCGCCGTCTGGAGGGAGTGACCCATGCAGTGGTACTTCCGAATGTGCGGGATGACAAGGTGAAAAGCCTCTCTGCCTTTGTGGTAGAGAAGGAGTTTCCGGAGGATGAGAAGGCAGAAACGGCTCGTCTGAAGGAAGAATGTCTGAAATATTTGCCGGATTACATGATTCCCAAGAAGTTTGTATTTCTGGAGCAGATGCCAATGACGAATAACGGAAAGGCAGACCGCAATCGTCTGAAGGGTTACCGCAAATGAGTTATTATGAGGGAACGGCCTTCTTTCTCTGTCTCGGAGTGATTTTTCTTGCGGCACTGATTCTTGGGTATCTGGAAAAATCTCTGAAATGGTTTGGCTTTGTCCTGTCCTTGTTGTTTGCGGGAGTGATCTTCTGGAATCATCCGGGAGAGGCGGTTTATCTGCTGCTGTTCCTTGGATGGTCGGAAGCCTTGATTCTCTTTTATATGAAGAAACGAAAAGAGAAGGGACGAGTGGCAAGGACGTATCACATCATTCTGGTGCTGTCGCTTCTGCCGTTGATTCTCTGCAAGATCTCTCCTTTGTGGAAGGGAAGTATTTTTGGATTTGTGGGCATTTCCTACTTGTCCTTCCGGGTAGCCCAGATCATTATTGAGATTTATGACGGGGTGATTAAGGAAGTTTCCTTTGTGGAGATCGCGGCATTTCTTGTGTTTTTCCCGAGCTTTTCTTCCGGACCGATTGACCGAAGCCGCCGCTTTCTGGAGGACTGGAACCGGAAATATACGAGAGAAGAGTATCTGGAACTGTGGGGCAAAGGAATGTGGAAGTTCCTTCTGGGTGCGGTTTACAAAGTTGTGATCGCAGCAGGAGCCTACAAAGTCATGGGATTTCTGGAGACAGGAACGTCCTGGTACATTTGGATTGCCTATGCTTACGCCTATGGACTGTACCTGTTCTTTGATTTTGCAGGATACTCTCTGATGGCCGTGGGAAGTTCCTATATACTGGGAATTGCTTTGCCGGAAAACTTCAATAAGCCCTTTGTCTCAAAAGATATTCGGGAATTCTGGGATCGCTGGCATATCAGCCTTTCTCACTGGTTTAGGGATTTTGTATTTACCAGATTTGTCATGTTCAGTTCCAAGAAGAAATGGTTCGGAAACCGACTGAACAGAGCCTGTGTAGGATTCTTCGTCAATATGGGAATCATGGGTCTCTGGCACGGAGTGTCCGTATCATACATTTTGTACGGTCTTTATCATGGCCTTCTTCTTGCGGGAACCGAGGTATATCAGAAAAAATCAAAATTCTACAAGAGGAACAAAAACAAAAAAGGATATCAGCTTCTTTCCTGGTTTGTCACCATGCAGCTTGTTATGTTCGGATTCTTCCTGTTTTCCGGAAAGCTGGTGGCGCTGATTGCTGGATTATAAATATTGAATCATCTGAGGAGGATAAAAAATGAGAGAAAAAATTTTAGAGTTATTAGCAGAGATTTGTGAGGATGACGTTGTTATGGAAGATACAGGAACCGAACTTTTTGAGTCCGGTCTTCTGGATTCTCTTGGTTTTGCAGAATTTCTCGTTGAGCTGGAGGATCAGTTCGATATCGTCATTTCTCCATCAGAGGTGGAGCGTGAGGATATTGACACTCCTGAGAAGATTCTGGCACTTGCAGAAGCAAGGAGCTGACAGTGAAGAGAGTAAAAGCCTTTTTGACAGCTCTGGCATTGTTTCTTGTAACCGTAGGCGTGATTCATTTGTTTATCTCCGGAAACAGAAATTATGACAGCAGTGCACTTGGAGTTGTTACGAAGGAACGAAAAGCTCAGTTGAATTACGCGCTGACGGAGAGTCTCGGAGAATACAGTATGCCGGTGTTCGGTTCTTCAGAGTTTCAGCATGGGACGGATACGATCTATCATCCTTCACAGATGTTTGCAGGGAGTGATTTTTCCCCGGTGCTGATTGGAGCAGGATATTATCAGTCACTTGGACATGCGGTGACGCTGGCATCCATCGGTGACCAGGTGGAAGGTAAGAAGGCGGCATTGATTTTGTCTCCCCAGTGGTTTCGTAAGACCGGTGTGGTAGATCAGGCGTATGCCTCCCGTTTCTCGGAGAACAACTATGCAAAGGCAATGGAGAACGAGAAGCTGTCAGATGAGACGAAGAGTTATATTTCCGGCCGTACGGAGGAGCTGTTGTCTGTAGATTCCAAAACAAAGGAGAGAGCAGCACTCTATGAGAAGGTTCTCTGGAAAAAACAGGGAACTGCGTGGGAGCAGAGAACGGTGTCGGCGCGGCTTTCTTTTTTGAGTGAGAAAGAACAGTTTGAGACGATGACTCTCTCTCTTTCTCCGGAGTACAAGCAGAATGTGACAAAACTGGCAGAAACAGGTGACACCCTTCAGGAACCGGATTGGAAGATGCTTCTTGATCAGGCCGAGGAAGAGGGAGCTGTTGAGAATCAGAATCCCTTCTATATTGATAACGAAGTTTACAAGAAACTGGAGTCCTTTCTTCACTTGAAGAAAGACATGAATAAAGAAGCTCGAAAGGGTTACCAGACAGGACCGGAGTTTCAGGATCTGGAATGTTTCCTTAAGGTGTGCCGGGAACTGGAGATTGAGCCTCTTCTTGTGCTTCTTCCGGTGAACGGATACTATTATGATTATACCGGATTTCCGAAGGAGGCAAGGCAGGCCTACTACGACAAAATCCGCACACTGGCGGATTCTTATCAGGCCCAGGTGGCAGATTTTTCCGGTGAGGAATACACGAAGTATTTCTTTGAGGATAGAGTACATCTTGGAAAGAAAGGATGGGTAAGGATTAATGAAAGTCTTTACAGCTTTTATAAAGAAAATTAAAGAGAAGAAAGCAACCTCCTTCGGATGGCAGGTGTTTGGATTCTATCTCCTTTTGATGGTTCTGTATCTGTATTTCATGATGGCAAATCTGTCCAGTGCCCCGACATTTGTGTACAGTCAGTTCTGAGAAAGGATGTTTCTGGGAATGAGGTTCAGTGGAACAGTGTCTTGTGGAAGGATGTTCTGGAAAATGATGACCCGGGGAATGATTCCCCGGGCTTTTTCAGTTGAGGTTCTCTGGTTTCTGAGCTATAATGAAGGCACTGTGACGAGGATTAGAACCGGTATCAGATAGGAAAAAAGTCTGATGCCTCATACCCTGAAAGGAGTTTATTATGCATTATGATTATCTTATTGTAGGAGCTGGTCTGTATGGAGCAGTTTTTGCCCGGGAAGCCAAGAAGGCCGGCAAATCTGTTCTTGTAATTGACAAACGCCCGAACATTGCCGGAAATGTTTACACAGAGGATGTGGAAGGCATTCACGTACACAAGTACGGTGCGCATATTTTCCATACCAACAATCGTGAAGTCTGGGAGTATGTAACACAGTTTGCAGAGTTCAACCGCTTCACAAACTCTCCTGTTGCTAACTACAAAGGGGAACTGTATTCCCTACCTTTCAATATGTACACCTTCAACAAAATGTGGGGTGTTGTAACACCGGAAGAGGCAGCAGCCAAGATTGAGGAGCAGCGCAAAGAGGCAGGAATTACAGAGCCTCAGAATCTGGAAGAGCAGGCAATTTCTCTGGTAGGCCGGGACATTTATGAGAAACTGATTAAAGGATATACAGAGAAACAGTGGGGCCGTGACTGCACGGATCTGCCGGCTTTCATTATTAAGAGACTTCCGGTTCGTCTGACATTTGATAACAACTATTTCAACGCACTGTATCAGGGAATTCCAATGGGCGGCTATACCAAAATGGTTGCCAATATGCTGGAAGGCATTGAGGTTCGTCTGAATACGGATTATTTTGCAGACAAAGAAGCTCTGGACGCTCTGGCGGACAAAGTAGTCTACACCGGTCCAATTGATGCATACTTTGATTTCAAACTCGGGGAACTGCAGTATCGTTCTGTTCGTTTTGAAACCGAACTTCTGGACAAACCGAATTTCCAGGGAAATGCGGCAGTGAATTACACAGATCGTGAGACTCCATGGACCCGTATTATCGAGCATAAATGGTTTGAGTTCGGCAAAGATGATGAAGGAAATGATCTTCCGAAGACCGTCATTTCCAGAGAGTACAGTTCTGAGTGGAAACCGGGAGATGAGCCGTATTATCCGGTAAACGATGCAAGAAACGGCAAACTCTACGAAGAGTACAAAGCACTGGCAGACAAAGAAGAAAAAGTTATCTTCGGCGGACGTCTTGGAGAGTATAAGTATTATGATATGGATGCAGTTATCGCTGCAGCTCTTGCCAAGACAAAAGAACTTCTGTAATTGCAATTCCTTATATTTTGTGCTATGATAGCGAAGTCTTTTCGTGTATAGCGAACCTGACTGACCAGGAGACATCCTGGTCAGTTTTTTCATGTAAAAGTCCCGCAAGAATGCGAAGTCTTAAATCGCGAATCTCGTAAGAAGATTCGCGCGCGAGTTCGGCAGTTGCGAAGC